>JANQKX010000455.1 GCA_028280915.1 Kiloniellaceae bacterium | reverse complement strand
CCGACGCCAACTGGCTGCTGGTGCTGGAGACGCCGATCAGCGACGCCAGCTACAACACCACCCGCATCGTCTTGCTGAAATCGCCCACCCAAATCAGCTACTTCGCCAACGCGGGATGGGCCGATCGGGCGCCGGTGATGGTGCAGACCTTGATGATCGAGTCCTTCGAGAACTCGGATCGGATCGTCGCCGTCGGGCGCGAGGCCATCAGCCTGCGGTCCGATTTTGTGCTGCAGTCGGAATTGCGGGAGTTCGAGGCCATCTATTACGAAGGCACCCCGCCTTTGGTCCTGGTGACCTTGAACTTGAAGCTGGTGCAGATGCCGCGCCGGGCCATCGTGGGGTCGGTCAGCCTGCTGAGCGAGGTGCGCGCCGAAACCGATAGCCTGGACGATATCATCGCCGCTTTCGACCAGGCCCTGGGCAGCGTGCTCAAGGACATGGTGGAATGGACCCTGATCACGGGGGAGGAAGCGCGGCAGAACTCATAGGCCCACTCCGCTTATCAGCCCATTCAACTCATAAGCGACTTCGTCGCGGCCGCGCCCCTCAAGAAAGGCCGTCGCGATAGCTGGCCAAGCCTTTTATGGCCTCGGCTTCATAAACGCCCCGGGCGATCGCCCGGCTCAGGCAATCCGCCGCCAGCATGCCGATTTTGGTCACGTCGAGGGGCGGGGCCACCAAAGGGACCTGGCCGGTGGAAAGGGCAAAGACCGTATCGCCGTCCAGCAAGGTATGAATGGGCCGGATGGCCCGGGCCATGCCGTCATGGGCCATCATGGCGACCCGTTTGGCCTGGGCCTTGGTGAGCACCGCGTCCGTGGCGACCACGGCGATGGTGGTGTTACCGCCAAGGTCCGCCGGACCGTCGTAATGATAATCCAGATCGCTGAGCACCCGCGCCTCGGGAGGCTTACCGCCGAACTCCCCCTCCTGCTCAAAGGGCCAGGCCCAGAACGCTTGGCTGCCGGTCATGGTGGTGCTGCCGTAGCAGTTCACCGCCACCAGGGCCGCCACGGTCGCGCCGCCCTCGATCCGCGCCGAGGCCGTTCCCAAGCCGCCCTTGATGGCGCCGGCCACCGCGCCGCACCCGGCCCCGTGGTTGCCCAGGGCGAAATCTTCAGCCGCATCGCGCACCGCTTGCATCGCCAGTTGGCGATAGGGCGGCGCCTCCCCCCAATCCTTGTTGCCGCCATTGTGCAGGTCGAACAGCACCGCCGAGGGCACAATGGGCACCACCGCGTCACCGATCTGAAAGCCCCGGCCCTGGGCCGCGAGAAAGGACATGACCCCACCCGCCGCCTCCAGGCCGAAGGCCGAGCCGCCGCTGAGCACGATGCCGTGCACCTGCTCCACCAGAGTGGTGGGGTCCAGGGCGTCCGTATCCCGCGTGCCCGGCCCGCCGCCCCGCACGTCGACGGCCGCGGTCACGGGCCCATCAGGCAGCACCACGGTGACGCCGCTGATCACCTCTTCGTCCTGGGCGTTGCCCACCTTGATCCCGGCCACGTCGGTGAGGCTGTTGCGCTTGCCCACCCGGATCATGAGACTTGTCCGGTCAATAGCTGATGGGCGGCCAGCCCCATGACCTTCGCCGATTGCACCATGTCGTCGATCCCCACGTATTCGTCGCGCTGATGGGCCAGATCCAAAATGCCCGGGCCATAGGCAATACAGTCGTGCAGGTGGCCGATACGGGCGATGTGCTTTTGATCGTAGGTGCCCGGCGAGACCACGAAATCCGGCTGCCGGCCCAACACCTCTTGAATGGCTCCGGCGACCGAGCGCACCACCGGCGCGGACTTGTCGGTCATCAGGGGCAGCACCTCCATAATGTCCCTCATTTCGTAATCGAAGCCGGCCCGGGTCTTGCGCAGGTCGTCCAGGATCGCCTGCACCTCGCCCTTCACGTCCTCGATCCGTTCTTCCAGCAGAAACCGCCGGTCGATGGTGACCCGGCAGGAGTCCGGCACGATCGGCGCCGGCAGCCCCTCGAAATCCTCCGGCAGGCCGCCGTGCAGGGCATTGAAGTTAAGGGTCGACTGCCGCGCGCCGGGGGGCACCACCGGCATGGCGCTCTGCCGCCCGGCCAAGGCGGGAAACAATTCAGCCTCCACCCGGCTCAGGAAGGCGGTCATGTGCCGCACGGCGCAATCGCCCAAGAAGGGCATGGAGCCATGGGCCGGGCGCCCCTTGGTTTCGATCTCGGCCCACCACACTCCCCGGTGGCCCAGGCAGACCCGATCCACGTTCAAGGGCTCGGGGATGACCACGTGGTCGACCCGGGGTTTGGAAAAAAATCCTTTGCGGGCCAGGTGGGCCACGCCGCCGTAGCCGCCGCTTTCCTCATCGGCGGTGCCGGAGATTTCGATGGCACCGGGCAAATCGGGCACCTCTTCCAACAGCGCCTCCACCGCGATGATGGCCGCGGCGATTCCCCCCTTCATGTCGCAGGTGCCCCGGCCATAGACCTTGCCGTCCTTGACCTCGCCGCCGAAGGGATCGGTGGTCCACCCGGGCCCCACGTCCACCACGTCGATGTGACCGTTGAAATGCAGGCAAGGGCCGGGCCGCCGCCCCTCCCAGCGCGCCACCACGTTCTCCCGCGGGTAGCGGTCGCTGTCCCCGGGTGTGTCGTGGGCGCGGTCGTAGATCACATCGAAGCCGCGAGCTTGCAGGCGGCGGCCGATGACTTCGGCGCAAGGGCGGTAATAGTCACCCGGCGGATTGATGGTGGGAATACGGACCAGTTCTTGGGTCAGCTGCACAAGCGCGTCGCACTTGCCGTCAATGCGTTGAAAAAGGGACGGGAACATGCCGCTGTGATCCTCTTCTTGCCTGCGCTTCTAATCGGCGCTTCTGGTCGGCGCTTCTGGCCGGCGATCAGCGAAAGGCCGGTTCGTCGAAAGTCCTGAGCTTGCGCGAGTGCAGATTGTCCGTGCCACCGTCGCGCAGCTTACCTATGGTTTCTATACCAATTCTCAGGTGCTGTCCCACCCGTTCCCGGTAAAAGGCTTGCGCCATCCCGGGCAGTTTCAACTCCCCGTGCAAGGGCTTGTCGGAGACACACAACAAGGTGCCATAGGGCACCCGGTAGCGGTAGCCGTTGGCGGCGATGGTGGCGGATTCCATGTCCACCGCGATGGCGCGGGCAAAATGAAAGCGCCGGGCCAATTCGTGCAGGCGCAACTCCCAATCACGGTCGTCGGTGGTGAAGACGGTACCGGTACGCAGGCGGCGCTTCAACTCCCGCCCGGACAAGCCGGTGATCTCGGACACGGCCTGGGCCAAGGCGACCTGCACCTCCGCGATGGGCGGCACCGGCACCCAAGGGGGCAGATGCTCGTCCAGCACATTGTCGTTGCGCGCATAGGCATGAGCCAAGACGTAATCGCCCAGGTGCTGGGTCTGGCGCAGGCCGCCGCAATGCCCCACCATGAGCCAGCAATGGGGCCGCAGGACCGCGATATGATCGGTAATGGTCTTGGCATTGGACGGGCCCACGCCGATGTTGACCAGGGTGATCCCCTCGTGGTGGTCCCGGATCAAGTGATAGGCCGGCATCTGCGGTGACGGCGCCGGGCCCGTCGGCGTATCCGACGGCACGCCGGCGCGGGGGTTTCGGGTGATCCGGTTGCCCGGCTCCACAAAGGCGCGGTAGCTGCCGCCGCCCGTCACCTCGGCCCGGCCGAAGGCAATGAATTCCTCCACATAGCGCTGATAGTTGGTGAAGATCACAAAGCGCTGAAAGTGCTCCGGCGCGGTGGCCGTATAGTGGGCCAGTCGCACCAGGGAATAATCCACCCGCTCGGCGGAGAACAACGCCAGGGGCTTGGGCTGCCCGGCCGCGATCTCGTAGGTGCCGTTGACGATATTGTCGTCGATGATCTTCAGGTCCGGCATTTGAAACCGCACCTGCAGTTGCCGCGCCCTTTCCTCGGACATGTTGCTGTCTACCGCTTCGATGATGAACGGCAGGGGAATGGGCCGGTCGCTCACCCCGACCTGGACCGGCGCACCATGGTTCTGCATCAAAAGGGTCAGCTGGCGCCGGTAGTAGCTCTCGAACAGGCGCGGCCGGGTCAGGGTGGCCCCATAGGTCCCGGCGGCGGGCAGATTGCCGAAGGACGCCGACACGCTGGGATCGGCCTGATCCTCGGTGATGGAAACGCCCACGTAGGGGTAACAAGGCGCCGCGGCCGGATCGGGGTCCGTGCCTTGGGCAAATTCGGTCATCTGCTGCTTGAACCGGGCCTGGGCCTGGTCATAGATCGCCGTGATGCGGGCCAAGGCAGCCTCGGGATCATCGTAGGTCTTCAGGTCCTTGACCGCGCCGTGACCATCCTGCGTCATGTCCTTCGTTCCGCTCCCCGTATCAGATGCCCAGCCATCCAAACAAAAATGCCCCGTCCAAAGGGCGGGGCATCTTGCCTGGGTTTTGTGACCATCAGGAAACCGTCGATCAGCGGCCTCTTACACCACCGATTCAACCCATTCGGCAAGTTGGCTCTTGGCCACGGCACCGACCTTGGTGGCCGCCACCTGGCCGTCCTTGAACAGCATCAGGGTGGGGATACCCCGCACGCCGTACTTCTGCGGCGTCATGGGGTTGTCGTCGATGTTCAGCTTGGCCACGGTCAAACGCTCGCCCATTTCGGCGGCGATTTCCTCCAGCGCCGGCGCGATCATCTTGCACGGCCCGCACCATTCAGCCCAAAAATCCACCAATACCGGCCCGTTGGCTTTCAGGACATCTTGTTCGAATGTCCCGTCGCTGACGCTGCTCGTTGACATATGATCCTCACTTACATTTTCTGCCGCGCCGCACCTGGCGCGTGGTTTTCCCTATCGCCATGGAATGTAGGGATCATAGCCTAGAGGCGTCAAGACGCCAGCTATTTGAGTTCTGCAGGGGGGACCTGCATCAAATGGGGAACATCCGTCCACAAAAGGTAACATTCAATCTCCCGCCCCGGATAAATTTGAAACAATATATCCCGATAGGCGGCAAGCTGCTGGCGATAGACATTGGCGACCTGGGAAACGCTGCGGGGCGGGGGCCGGTTGGTCTTAAAATCCACTACCGCGATGCGCGCGGGCGTCACCAGCAGCCGGTCCACCTGCCCCGACACGACCAAGGGATCTGTTTCGCTTTGACGATAGCCCACGATGGGCACCTCCGCCCGGCTGCCCGGGCCGAAAAGATCCCGGTGGTCCGGGTGCTCGATCACCGCCAAGACCTCGTCGATCAAGGCCTCTCGATCACCCTCGTCCAATCCCGCCGGAAAGGAGGCCAGAAAGCGGGCGGCGGCGGCGCGCCGTTCCGCCGGAGCCAGGTCGGGCAGGCTTTGCAACAGGCGGTGAATGAGCCGGCCGCGCTGGAAACGCCGCCCGTCGTCGGCCTTGGCCGCCGTCCAGCCCAAGGGCGACTGCACCGCCGGTTCCGGCGCGCTGGGACGG
>JANQKX010000402.1 GCA_028280915.1 Kiloniellaceae bacterium | reverse complement strand
GTTCTGATCGCCGACATCATCGGCGTGTTCGGCGGCTATGTGGTCTCGGTCCATAAACTGGGCTTCAACCCGGCGATTTACATCAAGAATACGGTCGACTTCGTGCAGTTCCAGGACGTCTTTTCCGGGCTGGTCAAGGCGGCCGTCTTCGGCTTCGTGGTCACCCTGATGGGCTGCTACCACGGCTATAACTCCAAGGGCGGGGCCCAGGGCGTGGGCGCGGCGACCACCAATTCGGTGGTCTCGGCCTCCATCCTGATCCTCTGCTTCAACTATCTGATCACCGAACTGTTCTTCTCGCGATGACTGAAACCCCGAACGGCAACGGCAGCACAGCGGGCGCATCCGTGCCCAAGATCCAGATTCGCGGGCTATGCAAGGCCTTTGGGCCCAAGGTGGTGCTGAACGGTGTGGATCTGGACGTGAACGTGGGCGAATCCGTGCTGGTGATCGGCGGGTCGGGCACGGGCAAATCCGTGCTGCTGAAGTGCATCCTGGGCCTGCTGCTGCCCGACGCGGGCTCCATCAAGGTGGACGGGGAAGAAGTGGTCGGCCTGCATGGGCACCGCTTGGACAAGGTGCGCAAGAAGTTCGGCATGCTGTTTCAGAACGCGGCCCTGTTTGATTCCTTAAGTGTATGGGAAAACGTGGCCTTCGGCCTGACCCAGGGCGAGGGCATGCCGCGCAAGGAAGCCAAGCCCATTGCCTTGGAAAAGCTCGCCGCCGTGGGCCTCAACGCCGACGTGGCCGAGCTACATCCCTCCGAGCTTTCAGGCGGCATGCGCAAACGGGTCGGCCTGGCCCGGGCCATCGCCACCGAGCCCGAGATCATCTTTTTCGACGAACCCACCACGGGCCTGGACCCCATCATGGGCGACGTGATCGACCGGCTGATCGTCAGCTGCGTGAAACAGCTGGGGGCAACCGCGCTTTCCATCACCCATGACATGGCCAGCGCCCGGCGCATCTCGGACCGGGTGGCCATGCTTTATGAGGGCCGCATCATCTGGGTGGGGCCGACCCAGGACATCGACGATTCGGGCAACCCGTATGTGGAGCAGTTCATCAAGGGCTTGGCCGACGGCCCCATTAAAATGCAGGTGCGTGCCCTTTAAATTCATGAACTTGTGGCTACCTATTAAAGCTCTTTTTCAGATTCTCAGGGAACATTGAAAGACCGTGGCCAAATCCACTAGCCGGTTTGTCTGCCAGTCCTGCGGTTCCGTCTTCGCCAAGTGGACCGGCCGCTGCGAGAGTTGCGGCGCCTGGAATTCCATGGTCGAAGAAGCGGCCCCCGCGGCCGCGCCCGGCGGCCTGGCCAAGCGATCGGGCCGTGGCGGCAAAGCGGTGGACTTCGTCTCCCTGGAGGGTCCGGCCCAGGTGGCCGCCCGCATGGCCAGCGGCATCGCCGAGCTGGACCGGGTGTGCGGCGGCGGCTTGGTGCCAGGCTCGGCGATCCTGGTGGGCGGCGACCCGGGTATCGGCAAATCCACCTTGCTGCTGCAAAGCCTGGGCCGCATGGCTGGCACGGCCAGCGCGGCTGGTGCGACTGGTGCGACTGGTGCGGCCAGTGCGACTGGTGCGACGGGGGACACATCCCATCCGGCCTGCGCCTATATCTCCGGTGAGGAGTCCGTGGATCAGGTGCGCCTGCGCGCCCGGCGCATGGGGCTGGAAAAATCCGCGGTGCAGCTGGCCGCCGCCACCTCCGTCCGCGACATCTCCGCCACCTTGGACCGGCCCGATTGCCCCAAGGTGGTGGTGATCGATTCCATTCAAACCATGTACGTGGACAATCTGGAATCCGCCCCCGGCACGGTTTCCCAGGTGCGGGCCAGTGCCCAGGAGCTGATCCGCCTGGCCAAGGCCCGGGGCATGACCCTGCTGCTGGTGGGCCACGTGACCAAGGACGGCATGATCGCCGGCCCCAAGGTGCTGGAGCACATGGTGGACGCGGTGCTCACCTTCGAGGGCGAGCGGGGCCATCAGTTTCGCATCCTGCGGGCGGTGAAAAACCGCTTCGGCCCCACCGACGAGATCGGGGTCTTTGAGATGTCCGATGGCGGCCTGCGGGAAGTGGCCAATCCGTCGGAGCTGTTTCTCGCCGAACGGGGCGGCCGCCAGGTCTCCGGCGCCGCGGTCTTTGCCGGCCTCGAGGGCTCCCGCCCCCTGCTGGTGGAGATTCAGGCCTTGGTCTGCCCCTCCCCGCTGGCCACGCCGCGCCGGGCCGTGGTGGGCTGGGACTCCGGGCGCCTGGCCATGGTCCTGGCGGTGCTGGAGGCAAGATGCGGTATGGTATTGGCCGGGCAAGAGGTGTATTTGAACGTGGCTGGCGGCTTGCGAATCGCCGAACCGGGCGCCGACTTGGCGGTCGCGGCGGCTTTGGTGTCGGCAGCGTCGGGCAATCCGGTGCCCGAGGACCATGTTATCTTTGGTGAAATCGGCCTGTCGGGCGAGGTGCGGCCGGTCGGGCAACAGGCGGTCCGCCTGAAAGAGGCGCAAAAGCTCGGATTTCGCGGCGCCTACCTGCCGCCCCGGCGGCAAAAGGAAGCGCGCGGAAGCGGTCTGAAGGAACTGAGATTGGAAGAGATAAGTCACTTGTCCGATTTGGTGGCGATTTTTTCACAGAACGGCCGGTAACGTCCAAGCCATGGAAAACCTCCCCATCAACATAGTCGACCTCGTGATCGTGGTCGTGGTGGTGATTTCGGGCCTCTGGGGCTTTTGGCGCGGCTTTGTGCACGAGGCGCTCACGGTCGGCTCGTGGATCGGCGCCATCTTCGCCACGCTTTACGCCTTCCCTTATGCCACTGAATTGGCGAGCCGTTTCATACCCGTGGACCTGATCGCCCAGATCACCGCGGGCGTGGTCACCTTTATCGTGGTTTTAGCCGTTCTTTCCCTCATCACCCGGTTTTTGGCCGGTCACGTCAAACAAAGCGGGCTTGGGCCGCTGGACCGAACCTTGGGATTGTTGTTCGGTTTTCTGCGCGGTGCCGTTGTGATTTGCCTGCTTTGGATCGGATACAACCAAGCCATTCCGCCCGAAGATTGGCCGAACGAAGTCAATGAGGCCAAGGCCATTCCCTTGGTGACCCAAGGCAGCGTGATGTTGCTGGCCCTGGCGCCCGCCGATTTGGCCGAAAAGGGGTATAAGGCCTTGCGGCAGATCCAAAATCGCGCCGACCAACTCGATGACGCCCATAAAGCCTTTCAAAAGCTCAACAGCCCCCTGCCGAAAAACGGTGCAACGGCGGAAGAGCCTGAGTATAACAACGAAATGCGCGGCGCCCTGCAGCGGGCGATCGAGGACTTTTCAAATGATTCTGAGTCAAACGGAGATCAAGTCCAATGACTTTAAGCCATCCCTTTGACCCCGGTCCGCAAACTGACGACGACAAATTCCACGACGAATGCGGTGTGTTCGGCATCTTTGGCCACAATGACGCCGCGGCCCACGTGGCGCTCGGCCTGCACGCCCTGCAGCA
>JANQKX010000332.1 GCA_028280915.1 Kiloniellaceae bacterium | reverse complement strand
CGCCGCGGCACGGTATCGGACGGGATGATCGATTATCCCCTGTGGACCGCCCAGATTGTCATGCCCCTGGGCCTGATCTTTTTGGCAATCGCACTGATTGAGGCGCTGATCCGTCCGCCCAAGCCCGATACGAAGGCGTCGCTTCATGCCTGACATACTTTTCATCTTTGGCGTCTTTTTCGGATTGCTTCTCGGCGGACTTTGGGCGCCCTTTGCCATCACGGCCTCAGCTCTGTTGTACATCTGGCTCGAAGGGGGGCTGCGCGGCTTGAACGCCATCGGCTTCGTCAGCTGGGGCGGGCTCAATTCATTCACCTTGACCGCCGTGCCGCTGTTTTTGCTGCTTGCCGAAATTCTTCTGCAGTCTGGCGTCGCCAACCGGGTCTATGCCGGATTGTCGCGGCTGGTCCGAAGGCTGCCCGGCGGGCTCTTGCAGACCAACATCGTCGGCTGCACGGCCTTTTCCGCCATCAGCGGATCCAGTGTGGCGACCGCCGCCGGGATCGGAACCGTCGCCTTGCCGCAGTTGGTCACACGCGGCTACAGCCGGTCGCTGTCCGCCGGCTCTCTCGCCGCCGGCGGGACGCTGGGCATTCTCATTCCGCCGTCCATCGCCTTCATCATCTATGGCAGCTTCACCGACACCTCCGTGAGCGCGCTGTTTTTCGCCGGCCTTGTCCCGGGTCTGATGATCACCCTGTTTTTCATGGTGTTCATTGCCGTGGTGGCGTGGCTGCGCCCGTCGAGCGTGCCGCGCGAACGGGGGAGGGAGGATGGAGCGGCTGACGGCATAGGGGCATTTTCCCTGACCACGGCGGGTGATGTTCTGCCCTTTGCATTGCTTATCGGGGCCACTTTGGGGGCAATCTATGCCGGTGTCGCGACCCCCACGGAAGCAGCGGCGCTGGGATCGGTTGCCGCGATCGCGGTCGGATGGATATGGGGCGATCTAACCTTCGGCATTCTACGGCGGGCGATCCGCAAGGCGATGGTCACCAGCGCCGCCTTGATGTTCATCGTGCTGGCCGCCTTTTATTTTTCCTATGCCGTCGGCATCAATGGTCTGGGCCAGGAATTGAGCGAGGCTATTCTCGCCGCCGAACTCAGCAAGTTTCAATTGGTACTGGCGATCGTGGTGCTGTACCTGTTCCTCGGCTGCGTGGTGGAGAGCATCGGGATCATGGTCATCACCCTGCCGGTGCTTTACCCCATCCTGCTGGCCTATGATTTCGATCTTCTGTGGTTCGGCGTCATGATGGTCATTCTCATTGAAATCGGCCAACTGACGCCCCCGCTGGGCATCAACCTTTTTGTCATTCAGGGAATTTGGTCCGGACGGATCGAAGAGGTGATCCAGGGCGTCATTCCGTTTTTCTTCATCATGTTCTGCGCCTTGATCCTGATCTGGATGTTCCCCGGCATCGCGACCACTCTGCCGCAGGGGATGTTGAGCCGATGACGGGTCCGCTGGACGGTACAAGGGTTCTCGACCTGACAAACGTGCTCGCCGGCCCGTTCTGTTGCCATCATCTGGCGCATATGGGCGCGGAGGTCGTCAAGGTCGAAGCCGTCGGCAAAGGCGATCTGGCCCGTGGTCTGGGTGCCGATCCCGTGTTGAACGCCAAGGGCATGGGCGTTTCGTTCCTGGCTCAGAACGCCGGCAAAAAATCCGTGACGATCAATCTCAAACATCACCGCGGCAAGGCTCTATTGAAGCGCCTGGTCGAAAACGCCGACGCGCTGGTGGAAAATTTCCGCCCGGGCGTGATGGATCGCCTCGGGCTGGGCCCGCAGGTCCTGCGCGGCGTCAATCCCGAGCTTATCTATTGCGCGATTTCCGGTTTCGGCCAAACCGGGCCTTGGGTCGACCGGCCGGCCTATGACCAGATCATACAGGGTGTATCGGGTGTCATGTCGATTACCGGCAATGATCAGAGCGCCCCCTTGCGGGTTGGTTATCCGATTGCCGATACCGTGGGCGGCCTGACCGCTGCTTTTGCGGTGGCGGCTGCCTTGAACGGGCGGCCCCGCGGCACTTTCATAGATGTCTCGATGCTGGAATCGGTGTTGGCCACCATGGGCTGGGTCGTCTCGAACTTTCTGATTGCGGGGGTGGAACCGCAGGCCAACGGCAATGAAAACCCGACCTCGGCACCCTCCGGCACCTTCCGGTCGGCGGACGGGCTGCTGAACATTGCGGCGAACAAGGACGAGCAGTGGCGCCTTTTGCTCGGTCATTTGGGGCTGGAGAGGCTGGCCGACCGCGCCGAATATGTCACGCGCGAGGATCGCAAGGCGAACCGGCTGTCCTTGAAAGCGGAACTTGAGGCGGTGTTGATGACGCGCCCGGCGCGGGACTGGGCGCGCGAGCTCAACGCCATTGGCGTGCCCTCCGGCGCGGTGATGAGCGTTCCGGAGATTTTAGCGGCACCGCAGATTGCCGACCGCGGCTTGGTCAGTGAATTCAGCGATGTGCCGGGGGTTGATCGGCCCGTCCCCTTGGTGAACGTCGGCTTCAAGCTGGACGGCGATGCGCCCCGGGTAGATACGCCGCCCCCCGCATTGGGCCAGCATTCCGATGACATATGGCGGGAGCTGGGGCTCGGGCCGGACGAACTGGCCGCGTTAAGGGCCGAAGGTGTGATATGAGCGACGTTGCGGACTGGTGGTCGACCGCGATCATTGACATGGCACCGGGCAGGATCGCCTTTCGCGGCCGCCCGATCGAGACGCTGATCGGCGCCGCATCCTTCGTTGAAATGATTTGGCTGATGCTGCGCGACGATCCCTGTTCGCCGGAGCAGGCCCGCTTGCTGGAGGCCGCGCTGGTGGCGTCCGTGGACCATGGCCCGCAGGCGCCCTCCATCGCCGCGGCGCGCATGGCCGTCAGCTGCGGGCTGCCTCTCAACAACGCCATGGCCTCCGCGGTCAATATGCTGGGAGACGTGCATGGCGGCGCGGGTGAACAGGCCGTCGCGTGTTTTCTGGCAATCGACGGGGCCATATCATCGGGAACATCGATGGAGGTTGCCGTGGCTGAGGGCGTGCAGCGCTGGAGAAGCGCCCACGGACCGTATCTGCCCGGCTTTGGCCACCGTTTCCACAAACCCCGCGATCCCCGCGCGCCCCGTTTGATGGCGCTCGTTCGCGCGACTGATCAGGCCGCATTGAGCTCGGGCCGCATCGCCGATATCGCCGAGGCAATAGAAGCAAGCTTGGCCACGGAAAAGGGCAAGCCGGTGCCCATGAATATCGATGGCGCAACCGCGGTGATCTATGCCGAGCTTGGGTTTGCCGCCCCGCTGGCCCGAGGCCTGTTCTGCCTTTCCCGATCGGTCGGCATTCTCGCCCATGCCTGGGAACAGTCCGGCGGGGGGACACGCAACAAGGGGCCCACCCCGCCCCATTACCGCTGGACATATAAAGGCTAAGATAAAAAGCCAGATGAGAATGGCGCACTCAGGAACTGATTCCCGGAAAAGTCACGGGGCGAAAACTCGTTGGAAATCGGATCTTTCAATCCTGAAGGTCTTTGCCGAAAGATTTTGGCTCCGGTCGCCTGCCGCGATGTATCCCATGCCCAGGAGTTGGTTTGAGTTTTCATCTTTGGCCAAGGAGGTTATGGCGATGTTGCCCGGTGCGGGTGGAAAAGAGTCTCCGGCCGACCAAACCGCCTCTTTCATGCCTTGTGCGATTCCTTCGGTGCCGTAATCGAGGCACCTGGCGAAGCTCACCCGGGCGACACGCGCCCGGCGTTGATCGTGGACGGTGGCGCCCAGATCGCGAAACCGCTTCAGGCCCGCATCGGCGGCGCTCACGGGCGGGGCGAATTCATTGGAAAACAAGGCAAGACCTGCTTTGAGACGAATTTGATCGGCGGCGGTAAAGCCGGCGCCGGGCGCCACCAGAACAATTTGTCTCCAGAGGTCACGGGCGTTCCTTTGATGACACAGGATCTCAACCCCCGGCAGGCCCGTGAATCCCAATCGCCCGATACGGCAATCGATCCCGCCCAAAACACAGTCGACGAAGGAAAAATAGCCGAGAGAAGAAAGCTGGGCCGTGGGGTCAATGGCCGATAGGGCCGCAAAGGTTTCAGGGCCTTGAATCGCCAGCACGGCGGTTTGCGCTGAAAGATCGGAATGGTCCAGGTTCGCCTTCCGGCAGGCGGCGGAGATAACCTCCCAATCAGCGGCGCGGCCTGTCATGATCTCCAGGCAGTGCCGGCCGGTGCGCCAAATCGTCAAATCTGAAAGCAACAGGCCCGATCCATCAGCCAACAGGGCATAGCAGATCCGGCCGATGGGCAGCGCTCGCAAGTTTCGGCCGCAAAGACGGGAAACCTCATCGATCGCGGTCGCTCCAGAGATCTGGATACGAAGCAAAAACGAAAAATCAAAAATAGCCGCCGAGCGCAGACAGTTTAGGACTTCGACTTGGACGTTGCCAAAATCCGAGGGCATGGCCCGTGGAGAAAAGCCAAAGGGCAAGGTATCGGGTATCTCATATTGGCTTTCCTTCAAGGCATTAGCACCCTTACGCTTCTTCCCGCCGGCGAACTGAAACCAAGTTGGCGTTCAATGCCAACGGCATTCTCCCGAATGTAAAGCGCCTTTAAAAACTCACGAGCGTGGTCCGCGCATGTACTTTTTTTCCGGTCGGTAGTCGTTGAAGAGACGCCGCCAGATCGTCCTAATACGCGCTGTCAGGCGCCAACCGGGTTTGGTCCTCTTGTCGTCAGCGACCGATTGGACCCTTTGTTTTGGACTCTCTCCCGTCACTTCTTCACGTCCTTGTTCTGGCGTCAAAAATTGATCTTGCGGCTTCAGGCCTCGTGACCGTAGTACAGGCTTTGCACATGCCAGGCCTCGGCGAAAAAGAGATAGCGTTCCGCGACAATGCCGACAGCCAGGCAGGCGGCAGCAAGAAGGCTGAAGAAAGTGGGAAAGGCGCCCATGAGGCCCACCATCAGCGAGAGGACCGGCAGCCCGAAGGCCGTGATCAGGCAGCAAAGCCTTAATTGCGCACTGTGCTTTCGGGCCAATTGGAAGCCCATTTCGCGCATCAAGTAGTTTGTTCCACTATGGGGTGAACTGAGCATTTCGACCCGCCGACCGAGCCCGGTCGCCGTGCCTATGGTCGAGACGGGAGCAGACTTATCCTGGTGGCGCCAATAAAGTGCCTTCACAATCAGTCCGGCGGCCAAGAGAAGCATTGCCATGACATCAATCGCGGCATCAGGAAAGCCAAGGATATGGGAAATGGCGGAGAGCAGCACCGCGCCTGTCATCGGTCCCAGAACCAAATAGTTAACCGGTGTCCAAAATGTGCTCCAGCTTGGCACGGGACGCAACGACGCATAGATCATGGCTGTGCAATAAAGTGTACCGAGGCAGGAAACAAGCGTCAGCAGAAGCAAAAAAAGGAAGAACGGGCTCTCTGGGTCCAACAAGCCAAAGAATCTAACCACGCCTAAAAGTAAAATTGGAAAAAAAGTCCAGATGGCGAAAACGCCCTCTCTGCTCAGCCAGGAAGACCGCCATTGGCTCAGTGCCCGCCAGGCCCGCTCCGGATGGCCGAGATGGAAGGTGGAGGACAATAGGCCGGCGGTGATGAGACCCAGTCCGAGAAGCCAAATTGTAACCGTTGCGACGCTGCCATGAGGTATCAAGGGGGCATGGGATAATAAAGCGAATAGGTCGCAGATTGTGACGATCGCAAAGAGCCCGTATCCGGCGCCGGACGCAGTGGTGAAAAAAATGACGGACTTGGCTGGGTGCATGGAAGCAGATCAATCTACATCGAAAAAATGCGCCCCATCCAGCGTGTCAGGACAGAGTCATCTTCTTGCTTTGGAGGGGCGGCATGGCTCTCTTCCATGCCGTTTTTCACCCGTGGCCTGGGCGGCAGGTACTTGTTCGTGGGTTGGCATTCCTGTTCGGGCATGAGGTCGTAGCCGCCCCGGGAAGCGACCAAAATGGAAACATCACTCTGTGGGTTCGCCAAATCCCCAAAGGACCGGGCGCCGACCGGACAAGTGGATACGCAGGCTGGAACCCGCATGTCGGGCGGAAGTTCGCTGTTGTAGATACGGTCCACGCAAAGAGTGCATTTTTTCATGATGCCGGCGTCTTCGTCGTATTCCCGTGCGCCATAGGGACAGGCCCAACTGCACAGCTTGCAGCCGATGCAGGTATCCGGGTTGACAAGGACAATGCCGTCTTCTTTCCGTTTGTAACTGGCTCCGGTTGGGCAAACCGTGACGCAGGGCGCTTCTTCGCAGTGCAGACAACTCTTGGGAAAGTGGACAGTCTGGCCGTCACCCGTCTCGTCGACAACCTCAAAAGAATGGATGCGGTTGAACCAAACCCCCGTCGGCTCGGCGCCATAGGGCTCATGGTCGGGCAGGGGGGCGGAGAGGCCGCCGGTGTTCCACTCTTTGCAATTCACGGCACAGGCATGGCATCCAACACAGATATCAAGATCGATGACCAGCCCCAGTTGCTGGGTGGTTGTCTCCGGCAGAGCGGTCATGGGGCGTCCCCGTTATCCAGGTTCTCGTCATGGCGGCATCCGCCGCCGTCCTTGCGAATGGGCAGGCCTGCCTCCACATAGCCGACGCGTTGACCAATCCACTCCTCGGCCGGCGATTTCGGTTTTTGATCGGCCGCTTCAGTCGACGGACCGACCGCACGCAAGACCAGAGGACGTTTGGCTTTAGATAACACGTCGCCAAATCTTTCGAACTGGGGCTCGGTTTCGCCACAGGTTTCATTTGGGTCTATCGGATCCAGGCGGACCTTCAGGTCATACCAAGCGGCCTGCCCGGTCACGGGGTCGGAGTTGGAGTAACAATGTCCGGATCCATTGGGGGCGCCCAGGTCAGGGATGAGGTGGTTCAACAAAAAACCTTGCCGGAACTCGGGCGCATTATCGGCCAAGGCCCAAGCACCGGACCGTTTGCCAATTGCGTTCCAGGTCCAAACCGTGCCCGGCTCCACGCCGTGCATCGTCCTGACCGGTGCTTTTACCCGCCCGGTCGGGCTTACGATCCAAGCCCAGTCTCCCGTTTTCAACCCCAGCTGTTTTGCGGTTTCGTGGTGTATATAAAGCACATTGGACGCCGTGATCTGACGCAACCAGGCATTTTGCGAACCCCAGCTGTGATACATGTGCATGGGGCGCTGGGTCACGGCGGAGAGCGGGAAGTCAGGGCCATTCGACGCGCCCGCCGAGGCATACCAATAGGGTATGGGGTCGAAATAGCGGGCTATGCGTTCCCGGTGCTCGTCCGGCGGCTGGATCGGGCCGTGGCCTTGGGCCGCCAAACGGAACTTTTGCAAGGGCTCGCTATAGAGACGCAGAACGATCCGCTCCGCCGTCGGGATCCAGCCCGCTTTTTGCGCCAGATCCAGATAGGACCGGTTGGCGTGCTTGTTGTAGCTTTGCTCGGGCGTGAAGCTGCCATGCCAGAAACCGCCGTTTTCGATGTAGCGGTCCAATTGCCCTTTATTGACCGCACCGCGGTAGTCCGACGAGCCGTCCTCTCCGCGCCACCCGGCCAAGGGGCCGATTCCCGGTGCTCTTTCATGGTTGACCAGGTAATCGCTGTATCCGCCGGGATAGAGGGCTTCGCCCTTTTCATTGACAAACCCGGGCAGCTTTAGCCGGGCTCCCAAGGTGATCAGCACGTCTTGGAAAGGCCGAACGTCCCGCGTCGGCTGGACCACGGGCTGGCGGATCGCGTCCCCGGCACCGTGGGCCGAACTGATGGGGCGGTCCAGCAGTGAAATGCAGTCCCACCGCTCAAAGTAAGTGGTGTCCGGCAAGACCAAATCGGCAAAAGGAACCGTTTCGGAGTAATAGGCATCGGAATAGATTATTTTCGGAATCTTGTAGCTGCCGTCTTCTTTCGTATCGGTCAGATACTTGATGGTCGCCGGCACATTCATGGCGCTGTTCCAGCCCATGTTGGCCATGTACATGAAGAGCAGGTCTATTTCGTAAGGATCGCCGGCCCAGGCGTTGTGCAGGACCATGTGCATCAGCCCATGGACGGCCAGGGGATGGTCCCAAGAATAGGCCTTGTCGATCCGTTGCGGCCGTCCTTGTCGGTCGACGAGCAGATCCTCCGGTCCGGTGGGGAATCCCAGCGGCATGCCGCTTAAGGATACGCTGCCGTAGGCGGCGGGCTGTGCCGGTTTGGGCCCCGGCGGACAGGGGCGGGGGAAGGGTGGTTTGTGGCGGGAGCCCCCAGGCACGTCGATGGAGCCCAACAATAGCTGTAAAATGTGCAAGATTCGGCAGGTATGAAAGCCGTTTGCGTGGGCCGAGACGCCGCGCATGGCATGCATGGCGACCGGCCTTCCCGTGGTTTTTTCGTGGCGCCGCCCCGCCCAGTCGGTCCAGGGAATGGGAAGGTCAAAGGCTTGCTCGAAAGCCGCGTCGGCGACCTCCCGGGCGATGCGTTTTATCGTGCCGGCCGGAATGCCGGAGATTTTGGCGGCTGTCTCAGGGGAATAATCAGTGCTTAAAAAACGCTCCGCGACGCGTTGAAAGGCCGGGATCACCCGTCGCCCATCCGGCAAGGTTCGGGTGCCGACAAGCACCGGCGCGGCGCGCGCATCATTGGCCGACTTGGGGCCGTTGATCTTGCCGTCCCAAACCAATTCCGCGCCGTCTTCGCCACGGGCATAAAGGCCGTCGTCGGACGCGCCGGGATTTTGCAGGATCAAAAACGCGGCGTCCGTCATGCGGGCCAGGTATGAAAAATCAACCTTTTCCATTTTTAACAGTTGCTGGATCAAGGCGCCGGCAAAAACGCCGTCGGTACCGGGCCGAATGCCGACCCATTCGTCGGCGATCGCCGAATACCCGGTTCGGATCGGGTTGATCGATACGACTTTCGCGCCGCGGGTCTTGAGCTTGCCCAATCCCAACTTGATCGGATTTGAATCGTGGTCTTCGGCAACGCCAAACAGCAAAAGATAGCGTGCCCGATCCCAGTCCGGCTCGCCGAATTCCCAAAAGGAAGACCCGATGGTGTAAAGCCCCGCCGCGGCCATGTTGACCGAACAAAACCCGCCATGGGCCGCAAAGTTATGGGTGCCATATTGGGCGGCCCACCACCCGGTCAGGGACTGGCTTTGGTCCCGCCCGGTGAAAAAGGCCAGTTTTTTCGGGTCCCGGTCCCGCGCCTCCGCCAGCCATTGGGTTGCGGTATCCAGCGCTTCCTGCCAGGAAATCTCGACGAATTCGCCGGAGCCTCGTGGGCCCACTCTCTTCAGCGGTGCCCGCAGGCGGGCCGGAGAAAGGTGCTGCATCAGGCCCGCGGACCCCTTGGCGCAGAGAACGCCGCGATTGACCGGATGGTCCGGGTTGCCGTCTACATATCGAATCTCGCCATTTTTCATGTGAACGCGGACGCCGCAGCGACAGGCGCACATGTAGCAGGTCGTGTAGCGCCGCTCGTCGGAATACTTGGTACTGTAGTTGATTTTTGGTTCAGCCACGGCGCGCTCCGATCATACCGACATCACCGACATGAAATCCCGTGTGATCATCATCGCCAAACGGCGCATGAAGCGGTATCCAGAACGGGGATCGTCCTCGAAAAGGGCGAGGATTTCCTTGCCCGGAACCGAATAAAGCACGGAATCCTCTAGGCAAACCGACGTGGCGACACGCCTGGGGTTTTCTTCCACCAGCGCGGCCCAGCCGATGACGGACCCGGGGAACATCACGGAGCCGCCGCTGTCGGGACGATTGCCAACACCCAGGCCGAACCGGACACGGCCATTGTGCAGTAAAAAAAGGGAATCGGCGGCGTCGCCCATTTCATAAAGGGTGTCGCCTTCTTCGTAGACGCGCCGGTCCGCCAAATCCGCGACCTTTTCCCGCAGTTCCGGTGCGAGTTCTCGAAACAAATCTGACGTCGATAGCATTTGCCGGATTGCCATTTAACCGTCCCTTTTTTTAAAGCCTTAGCTAAACTTGTCGTAGCGGATGTCCGAGGCGGGAAGCCTTGCGTCAAGCACCAACAAACGAAGGGCGCCGTCCACCATGAGCGGCGGCCCGGCGACGAAGCCCGTCAAATTCGTGTAGTTTCCTGCCATCCGCTCCGAAGCGACCGCATGGACAAACCCGTTGTCGAAATCAAGCGATGGAAAGCGCGCCTTTAACCGCTCGCCGGGCATTTCGTCGGATAGGGCGATCGTCACCCTCAACCGATCAGGGGAGCGATTGGCGTGGCGGCTCAAGGCTTCGGCGAAGAAAATGTCATCTTCGGTCCTCACACCGAAAAACACGTCGCCACGATGTTTGTCAAAGTGCTTGCTGTCAACGGCATGTTGTAGAATTGCCATCATCCCGGCAATACCCGACCCACCGGCGATGCAGAGCACGTTCTTGCCTTCGGCGGGGTCGAAAGTCGCTTTGCCCAAAGGCCCAAAAACAGACAAGGAGGCGCCATCGCGTGCACTCTCGAACAACCAGTTTGAAAAACCACCGCCCGGCTTTTTTTTCACCACGAAGTCCAGGCGCTTGGTTCGCTCGCTATAATTCGTCATGGAATAAGCACGGCCGCCGACCACGTCGGGACTGGAGATGATGACAAACTGTCCGGCCCGGAACGATAGGGCTTGGCTCAATTCCACGGAAAATGAAATCACATCGCCGGTCAGTTTTTCCAAACCCAACAGACGACCCTCGAAGTAGTCCGGCCGGTTGTCCCCGGCTTCGACCTGGGCCGGAACCCGCACCGCGCAATCGCCGTTTACTTTGGCCTGACACATCAAGGTCTCGTTTTTGTCGGGATTCACATAGGCCAGGCCCGGTGCCTCCTCCCAGGTGAGGCTCACATCGTCGCCGGGCCGGACCCGGCAACGGCAGGTGCCGCAGGTCCCGGTGGCGCATTCATAGGGAAGGTTCAGGCCGTGCCGCAATCCGGCGAACAAGAGATTTTCGCCCGGATGATTCTCGACAACGTATTGGCCTGACTTTGACAGGATTTTGATTGCCATTCAAAAGGACCTGGAGTCAGTCGCCGCGGGCCAGAAATTCGGGATCTGCCATCAGTGGTGCGGGCTTGCTCGCCTGGTCAATCGGCATCAAAAAAGTCGTCGTCCTCAAGTTCATCTTCTTCTTCCCATTCGTAGGTGAGTTCTTTTTCGAGGTTGACGAAAATCTCACCTTCTTTGATTTTT
>JANQKX010000296.1 GCA_028280915.1 Kiloniellaceae bacterium | reverse complement strand
GGCGTGGTAAGGGCAGGCCAGGAGCTTGCGGCCGGAACAGGCCTCTCCCACGAGCTTCATGCCCCGATGGCGGCACACATTATGAAAGGCCCGGATCACCCGGTCCTTGCCCCGCACCAACAGCACGGGCAGTCCGGCCATGGCGAGGGGCCGCATGTCCCCCGGCTCGGCAAGTTCATGGGCAAATCCCACGAAGGCCCAGTTGCCGGCGAAAACCCGGGCTTGCTCCAAGTCAAAAAAGTCTTGATTGGTGTAGGCACCGCTGGGCAGACCGTGTTTGATCGGATCCGCGGTTTCAAAATCCTTCAGAGCCTCGCGGCCCAGAATGGTTTCCAAGGTTTGGCTCATTTCCTAGCCCCTCCCGCAACATGACTGACCAATGCAAAGCGCCCTCACTCAAATCCCTGCTTAATCCAGCCGGGCGACGCCGTCAATCTGTGATCACACTTTTTGGTGTGCTTTTTTCATGGTGCGCTTTTTTGCGCCGCCCGGTCTAGCCGTTCGACGCCCGCAGGAAATCCTCCACATTAGCGATGGCCTTGTCGAGCAAGTTCTGCTGGGCCTGGCGGCTGGCCCACCCCACGTGGGGGGTCAGGATAAAGCGGTCATGACCGATCAGCTTCACCAGGGGGCTCTCGTCCGACAAAGGTTCGTGGGCCGCCACGTCAAAGCCCGCCCCGCCGATCACGCCCCGGGTGACCGCGTCAACCAGGGCGTCCTCATTCACCACTCCGCCCCGCGCGGTGTTGATGAGCAGGGCCTCCGGCTTCATACGGCGCAGTTCCGGGGCGGCGATCATGTCCCTGGTCTCCGCCGTGAGCGGGCAGTGCAGGGTCAGGATATCGCTGCCTTCCAACACCTCATCAAAAGGCGCTGTCTCGGCCTCGCCAGGCGACCGGGCGGCAGCCGCCCCGCCCCGCCGCCGGGCAAAAACCGGTGTCATGCCGAAGCCCCGGCCGATGTCGGCGACCGCTTGACCGATGGCGCCCGAACCCACGGTGCCGAGCCGCTGCCCGTGCAAATCGGCCATGGCATGACGGGCCGGGCTGTTCTGCCCCGAAGCCTGCCAGTAACCGGCGACCACGTCCCGATGATAGGCCAGGAGATTGCGCCGCAGGGCCAGGACCAAGCAAAACACGTGTTCGGCCACGGTCCGCGCCGCATAGCCCGGCACGTTTCGCACCGCGATGCCATGGGCCGCGCAATAGTCCAGATCGATGTGATCCACCCCTGCCGAACACACGGACAAGATCCGAAGATCCAGAAGTTGGCTCAAAACCGCCGCCGGAAAGGCCGGCGCGTTGGCGATGGCGCCATAAGCCCCCGCCAAGTGCGCCACCATTTGCGCCTCGGCGGTTTCCTCGTAGCAGACCCATTGGTGGGGCGCGGCGATGGGGCGGATGTCCAGGTCCACCGTGAAACTACCCTTGTCCAGCAGGACGATCTTCGGCTCCACCGCCATCTTCTCCTCGCGTGTTTGCGTTCATCCGCCCCGAGGGCGATCCGGGACCAGACTACGTCAATTTCGGCCGCGCCTCAATGTGTGATCACACTTGAAAAGACCGCGCCTTTGTGTGACTGTCGAAGCTGTTTGTTTCACATCATTGATGAAAGTGAGATCAAAGCGGTGACTTTGCCAGAACCCTGTCCCGGACTAAATGACGTCGACTATTACATGGTCGGCATTTCCAAGTTGCCGGGCTTCGACCGGGTCATCAAGCTTTCGTCCAACGAAAGCCCGCTGGGCCCCAGCCCCAAGGCCATCGCGGCGGCCAGCCGCGCCATGGCGGAGGCTCATCGTTATCCGGAGGTGGAGACGGAAGCCCTGCGATCCGCCCTGGCCGAGACGTTCGGCCTTGAGGCCGCGCGCATCACCTTCGGCGCCGGCTCGGACGAACTCTTGACCCGTTTGGTGAACACCTACTGCGGCAACGGCGATGAAGTGATCCACAGTGAACACGCCTACATGCAGTTCCCCATCTACGCCAAGACCGCCGGCGCCAAACCGGTCGCCGCCCGGGACGATGACTTCCGCCACAGTGTGGACAACATCCTGGCTTGCGTCACCCCCCGCACCAAGGCGGTCATCGTGGCCAATCCGGATAATCCCTCGGGCACCTATCTGCCGGGCAGCGAAATCCGCCGCCTGGCCGACGGCCTGCCCAAGGACGTCCTGCTGATCATTGACGCGGCCTATGACGAATATGCCTGGGCGGAGGATTTTGAATCGGCGACCAAGCTGGTCGAGGAGCGGGAAAACGTGGTGACCACCCGCACCTTTTCCAAGGTCTTCGGGCTGGCCGGCCTGCGCTTGGGCTGGTGCTACGCCGCGCCGTCGATCGTGGATCTGCTGGAGCGCATAGGTCCCTCCTTCCCGGTCAATTCCGCGGCGCGGGAGGCAGCCTTGGCGGCCCTGGCCGATCAAGCTCATACCCAAAGCGTGCTCGATCATAACCGGCGCGTGGGCGGGCAATTCGCCGCCGACCTTTCGGCCTTGGGCCTAAAGGTTTATCCCAGCCAGACAAATTTTGTCCTGGTGGCCTTCCCGACCGAGGAATCCCATTCGGCAACCGCCGCCGATCGGGTCCTGCAAGAAAACGGCATCATCGCCCGCCGCTTCGCGGTCGACGATTTTAAGGACAAGCTGCGCTTTACCATCGGGCTGGAGCCGGAAATGCAAAAGACCGTCGCGGTGTTGCGGGATTTCCTCGCCGGCTAGGCCGAGGTAAGACCGCCCTCTAGCGGTCCAATTGGGAAAAATGATGGGTGCCCCAACCAATGTCTTTTTCGATCAGCGCCCGTGCCAAGCCCGCGTCCCGGGTGCGGATGGCCGCGGCGATCTCGCCGTGCAGGGTGCGCCAGTCGGGCGCCAACCCCAGCTCCCGCACGCCCTTGCTCAGAAACGGGCCCGTCTGCACCCAAAGCCCCTCGATGATGGACACCAGATCCGGATTCCCCGCGGTGGTATAGATGGTGAAATGGAAGTTATAGTTGCCCGCCAGGTAGTCGTCGGCCCGCTTCGCCGCCACGTCCGCGTCCAGCTTTCTCGCCAAATCGTCCAAGCGATCGATCTGCGCCGGCGGCAACAAGGGCGTGGCCATGGCTGTCGCCAGCCCCTCCAGGTTGGAGCGGATCATGAAAAGATCGGACACTCGTTTGGGCTTCATCACCGGCACGCGAAAGGCCCGGTTGTTGGACACCTCCAAGGCCCGGTCCGATACCAGGCGTTTCAAGGCCTCGCGCACGGGCATGGCGCTGGTACCAAGGACCTGGGCCAGGCTACGGATGCTCAAGGTGTCGCCGGGCTGGTAGTCGCCCACGGTCAACGACCAGCGCAGTTTTTGATAGATCTGATCGTTCAGCGGCGGCTGAACCCGCGTCTTGGCCGGCAGCGCCACGCTCGGTTTGCTCATAATGTCATATTTCCCCCTCACCGCGTCATTAGTACCACGCTTGACCGTAAACCGCCACCGGCGGCGGAGATCGACCTATGAAGAGCGTCATGGACATTTTGGGACCGGATTTTGACCCGGCCTTGACCCACGCCAATGGGCTCGCCCGCGGCTTGCCCGCGGCGGCCTACACGGACGAAAGATTTCTCCGTTTGGAGTACGAGCGCTGGCTGAGCCGGACCTGGCTTTTAGTCGGCCTGGCCCACCAGATCCCGAAAGCGGGAGATGCCCGGCCGGTGCCCGCCCTGCCGTTGCTCCTGGTCCGGGATAAGGAAGATAAGATCCGCTGCTTTCACAACGTTTGTCGCCATCGGGGACACGAGATCCTCAAGGCACCGGCTGAAGGGCTGTCCGCCCTGATCTGTCCCTATCACAGCTGGTGTTACCGCTTGGACGGCACCTTGGCGGCCACGCCGGGGTTTTACGGCCCCCAGGGCGCCGGCGATCGGAAGGATCAACTGCAATCCCGCGACCTGGTGCCGGTCAACTGTAGCCAATGGCATGACTGGATCTTCGTCAATTTGGACGGCACGGCCGGCCCCTTGGAAGATCACCTGGCGCCCTTGACCGCGCGTTTGACTGGGCGTTTGACTGGGCGCTTGAACAACCGTTCCTTGGACCAACTGACCCCGTTCCACAGCCTGGATCAAGGTTATGTGGCGGCCAATTGGAAGCTGGTCATGGAAAACTCCCTGGAGCCCTACCACACACCCTTCGTCCATAAACAAACAGGCGCGGGCATTCCCCTCGACCAGCATTACATGCTGGATCAAGGCCCCCTGCTCGGCTGCGGCATCGACGTTGTCGATCCCCAATCGGCGAACCCGGACCAGGGCGACGAAAAGCTCATGTCAGAGGCCAAATTGGACGATTCGTCCCAGTTCCTGGTCCTGCCGCCGCTGTTTGTCTTCATGACCTTCGCCGAGCGGTTTTTGGTGGTCCACCGCAATCTGCCCCATCCCACCCGGCCGGACCGGACCTGGCGCTCGGTCCACCTTTATACCACTGACGGCAAAAAGCCCGACGCGGCGGAAATCGAAAACTGGCGCGAGCTGGAATACAAAATCCACGTGGAGGAAGACGGGCCGGTTTACGAATCCCTGCAGCGCAACAAGGCCTCACCCGTGAGCAACGACGGCGGTGTGCTGTCGCCCCAGTGGGAAACCGCCGTGCGGGCCTTTTACCGGCGCCTACTGAGGGAATTGGACCGGGCACCGGAAACAGGAATGGAAGGACAGACCTAGGTGGCCGAGAGATGGATCAAAACCGACGAACAATGGCGGGACCTGCTCACCGATACGCAGTACCGGGTGACGGTGGACGGTGAGGACGATCCGGATTTCACCAATCCCTACTGCGACCTTTTCGACGACGGAACCTATCACTGCGTCCGCTGCGACTCGGCCCTGTTTGCCTCCGGCGAGAAATACGAGGCAAACACCGGCGCGCCCACTTTTTCCGGTCCCGCCGAGGCGGGCGCCGTGATCACCCGACCGGACCCGCGCCCGGGTCATGGGGACACCTATATCGTCTGCGGCCGTTGCGCCGGAAAACTGGGCCACCTTCATCACGACGGGCCGCCGCCGGCGGGCCTGCGCTATTGCACCAATTCGACCGCCCTGCGCTTCGTGGCAAAAAAATAGGTCCCGCACCCATGTATACGCTGTTCCTGAGCCAGAACACCTATGCCATGTCGGCCCATGCCTTGCTGGAAGAGCTGGATGTGCCCTACGAACTGCATCCGGTTGAGATCTTCACCCCGGAACCGGACCCGGCGTTTTTGGCCGCCAGCCCCCACGCCCGGGTACCGGCCCTGGCTTTCGACGGCGGCAGCTTGTGTGAATCCGGCGCCATCGCCCTTCACCTGACCGATCGCCATCCAGATAAGGGGCTCGGCATCCCGCCGGAAGACCCCCGGCGTGGCACCTATTTGCAGTGGATGTTTTACCTCTCCAGCACCCTTCAGCCCGACGTGATGCTGCAGTTTCATCCGGAGTTTTACTTTGCCGACCCAGACCGCAAGCAGGCCCTCATGGCGGCGTCCATGAAACGCTTGGCCGGCGTCTGGTCCGTGCTGGAAGCCCAGCTTGAGGAAGGACCTTTCCTCTTCGGCGCCCAACCCTGCGCCTTTGACTTCTGCCTGGGCATGCAGATCATTTGGCCCGAGTGTTTTGCCGACGGCATCCAGGCCCATCCCCGTTTAGCGCGCCTGCTGGACGCCTTGACCACCCGCCCGGCCGTGCAACGCATCTTGCCCTGGCACGGCTACTGACGAATTCCGAAAGACGATGGAAGACCGTGCGGGCGTCAGCCCCGGCCGGCCAGGGTGGCCAGGCCCAGAAAGGCCGGGTCGGGATAGGTGATCAAGCTGGTGGCGATGTTCGCTTGATAGTCTCGGAACCGCCCCTTGGCCTCGAAACGGGAACGAAAGTCCGAGGCGGCAAAAAAATCGGCAAAGCGCGGCAGAATGCCGCCGGCGAGAAACACCCCACCCCGCGCGCCCATGGTCAGCGCCACGTTGCCGGCGACCGTGCCTAAAAAGTCGCAAAAGACTTCCAAACACAGCCGAGACAAGGGGCAGTCGCCGCTCACCCCGTCCCGGACGATATCCGCCACTTGGGGCGTATCCACTTGGCGTCCATCGATCTGGATCAAAGCGCCAAACAGATTGCGAATGCCTTCGCCGCACAGGAGCCGCTCGGCGGACACATGACCATATCGATCGGCCAGAATGCGAATGATCTCCCGTTCCAGATCCGTGACCGCCGGCAAGGTGACATGGCCCCCTTCGGTCACCACCGGCACCCAGCCCATAGCAGAGGAAATGAGACCGGCGACGCCCAGCCCTGTACCAGGCCCCAATACCGCCATGGGCGCTCTTGCGGCAGGACGGGCCGGGCCAATGCTCATGTAATCTTTGGGCGCCAGCGCCGGCAGGGCCAAGGCCACGGCCGCGAAATCATTGATCAAAGTCACCCTGTCAAACTTCAGGGCCTCTTGCATTTTTTGTTCGTAAAACACCCACCTTTCGTTGGTGAGTTCGCCGCGGCCTTCGGCCACCGGCCCGGCCACGGCAATGGCGGCCCGTCGCGGCGGCTCAAGATCCGTTAGTTGCTCCAAATAGTCCTCGGCCGCGCTCATCGGGTCCGGGTAATCACGGACCGGCAGATACCGCACTTGATCGATCTTACCATCGCACCAATAAGCAAAGCGCGCGTTGGTGCCGCCAATATCGGCCACAAGCGCCGGCGGTAATGGCTTGCCCGCTGTCGCCGGGTGGTCTGCGTCCTTTTGAGATATCCCTGCTTGGGACATGATCAAGCGGCCTTGCGAAAGGCCGTAAGGGCCCCCATGTAGGCGCGCCGCCAGGCGGCGATGTCGTTGCTAAAGATTTGGTCGTTCATGGTGCGCCAACGTCCGCGGCGTTCCTCCAAGGGCATGGTCAGGGCCGCCTGGATCGCCTCGCCGCAGCTTTCGATGTCGTAAGGGTTGACCAGCAAGGCGTCTTTCAGCTCGTAGGCCGCCCCGGCAAAGCGGGAAAGGACCAGCACGCCGGGATCCTCCGGGTCCTGCGCCGCCACGTATTCCTTCGCCACCAGGTTCATGCCGTCGCGCAAGGGGGTCACCAGTCCGACCCGGCTGGCACGGAAAAAGCCCGACAAGACCCGGCGGTTAAATCCCTTGTTCAAATAGCGGATCGGGGTCCAGTCAAATTCCGCGTAGCGGGCGTTGATGTGCCCCGTCATGGCTTCCAGTTCCCGGGACATTTCCACGTATTCGGGCACGTCGCTGCGGGACTTGGGCGAGATCTGTAAAAGGGTCACCTTACCCCGGCGCGCCGGATAGGCCTGGAGCAGATACTCATAGGCGGCGAAACGTTCCGACAGGCCCTTGGAATAGTCCAGACGGTCGACCCCGATCATCAAGGTGCGCCCATTGAGACTGCGGACCAAGCGTTTGGTTTGGTGGGAGCGCACCGCCTCCTCGGCGAAGCCGGCCACCGATTCCCCGTCGATGCTGATGGGAAAGGCGCCCACCCGAAAGGTCCGCCCGAAGGCCTTCACATAGCCGTCCGACAACAAGCTGCCGCCCGCCTCCCGCTCGATATATTCGCAAAAGGCGTGCAGGTCCTCTTCGGTTTGAAAGCCGACCAAATCATAGGCGCAGAGCGCCTTCACCAACTGGCGGTGATTGGGCAAGGCCAAAAGAACTTGATGGGAAGGCCAGGGGATGTGGAGAAAGAAGCCGATCCTCTGGTCGCAGCCCCGTTGGCGCAGCTGCTCGGCCATGGGGATCAGGTGATAGTCGTGCACCCAAATCATGTCGTCGCCGCGCAGCAGGGGCGTCAAGTTCTCCGCGAAGAGCGCGTTGACCCGGCTGTAGCCCGCCATGGAGCGGCGGCTATAGTCGGTCAGGTCCAGGCGGTAATGAAACAGCGGCCAGAGCATGCGATTGGCAAAGCCGTTGTAGTACTCATCGAAGTCCTGCTGCTTCAGGTCCACCATGGCATAGGTCAAGTTGCCGAATTCGCAAATGTCCGGTCCGTCGCAATCCCGTTCGCTGACCTGGCCGCTCCAGCCGAACCACAGGCCATCGTTGTCGCGCAGGGACTCCAGCACGGCAACGGCCAGCCCCCCTTCGCCGCCCGAGCTCCTCTGGCGCTTGACCGGCGCCACACGGTTTGAAACGACGACAAGGCGGCTCAAACGGCATCCTCCCAATCTTTGGACAACTGGCTGGCGGATTGAATGATCCCGACCATGGAATAGGTCTGCGGGAAATTGCCCCACAGTTCGCCTGTTTCGTGATCCAGGTCTTCGGACAGCAGGCCCAGATGGTTCCGCGACGCCAACATGCGCTCGAATAGTTCCCGCGCTTCTTCTTTGCGGCCCACGGCCGCCAGCGCATCAATGTACCAAAAAGTACAAATGTTGAAAGAGGTCTCTGGCATGCCGAAATCATCGGGCACGGCGTAGCGGTACAAATAGCTGCCCTTGAGCAACTGATCTTCCACAAAAGCCAGGGTGCCCAAAAAGCGCGGATCGTCAGGGGCGATGAAACCTAGTTGAGGCAAGAGCAGCAAGCTGGCATCGGCGGCATCACCGCCGAACGACGCCACGAAGCTGTTCAGATCGGCGTTCCAAGCCCGCTCTTGGATGCCGTCGGAGATGATCTTGGCCTGATCGCGCCAATAAATCAGCCGTTCCACATGTCCCAGCTGTTCGGCGATGCGGGCGATCCGGTCGCAGGCCGCCCAACACATGACGGCGGAATGGGTATGGACTTCCTCGCGCCCGCGAAACTCCCACAGGCCCGCGTCGGGGGTATTCCATCTTTGGATCGCTTGTTCGCCCAAGCCTTCCAATTGGATAAAGAGATCCTCGTCGCCGGCGCGGATCAGGCGCTTGTCGAAAAACATCTGGGTGCAGGCAAGCACGGCGCAACCGTACCCATCGTTCTGAACCTGAGTATAAGCGCCGTTGCCGATGCGCACCGGCCCCATGCCCCGATAGCCGCTCAGGCTCTCCACCTCGCTTTCATCCAATTGATGCTCGCGCCCGATACCGAAAACCGGCTGCAGGTAGCCGTCCTCGCTGTCGGCAATGAGGTTGGTGATGTAGTCCAGATAACCTTCCATGGTCCGGGTCACGCCCAAGCTGTTGAGCGCATGGACCACAAAAAAGGAATCCCGCAGCCAGCACAAACGGTAATCCCAGTTGCGCTGGGTATGGGCCGCCTCGGGAATGGAAGTGGTCATGGCCGCCACGATGGCCCCGGTTTCCTCGAAGTTGGAGAGCTTCAAGGTAATGGCGGCGCGGATCACTTCCTCCTGCCATTCGAACGGCAGGGAAAGATAGCGGCACCATTCCTGCCAATAGTGCTGGGTGTTTTCCAAAAACTCGCGCCCCACCTCGTCGGCCGAGCGGGTCAGGCTTTCATCCGGCCCCAGAATCAGGGAAATGGGCTTGGTCAGGAAAAAGGCCTGCTCGTCCATCACATAGGTCAGCGGCACGTTGGTGGTCAGGCGCCAATTGCCCTCGGGCATGACATAGCGGATATGATTGGAGCCGCGGACCAGCTCCGCTTGCTTCCGGCCATAGTCATAGCAGGGTTTCAAATGCACCCGGATGCGCGGCCGGCCGGCAATGGGCTGCACCAGGCGCACCAAGGACGAAGGTCGAAAGATGCGCCCCAACTGCTTGAAACGGGGCGCGAAGTCGATGATCTCGATACCGCCGCCCGAGCGGTCGTAGAGGCGGGTGGTCAGCACCGCCGAATTGCGGCTGTAACTCTGCTCTGGGCGGGCCAGGCCGATGAGCTCGATTTGATAGTAACCGCTGTCCTGGTCCCCGCCCCCGTTCAACAGGCTGCAAAACTTGGGATCGCCGTCAAAGCGCGGCAGACAGCACCACACGATCCGCGCCTCCTGATCCAACAGGGCGGAAATGGAGCAATTGCCGATGATACCCAAATCAAGACTGTTCATCATAAACCCTCACGCACGATACCATTTTGGGCCGCCGGATCGGCGGCAATCCTCTCAAGCCATGTGAGCAGCGTGGGCACGTCCGGCAGGCCCAGCCGGGCCACGGTCGGGGAGCGGTCGCCCACCAGAATGGAATGGCCCTTCAAGTCGTTGACCACCTGGAAGCCATCCTCGTCAGTCACGTCATCGCCGATGAAAACCGGCAGGCGGCCGGCAAAGGGTGGTTCCGCCATGAAGGCGGCGATTGCCTTGCCCTTGTTGGAATCCATCTGCTTGACCTCGACCACCATCTTGCCATGCAGCACGGTCAGCGGCTCCTCCCCGTCGGCAACCAGCTTGGCGATGAAGGACTTAATCTCTTGCTCCGCGTCCGGCGCTTGCCGGTAATGCAAAGCCATGGCCAGCCCCTTGTCTTCCAAGAGCAAGCCGGGATAGCGATCGGTCAATTCCGACAGCGGGCCGCGCAAACGGTCCAGCAGATGCGCCTCGCCCAGGTTCTCCAGCACACCGTCGCCGCCGCGGCGCTCCAGCCCGTGCAGGCCGGCGGCCCGCAGTTTCAGGGGCGAAAACAGCCGGTCCAGATCCGCGATGCCGCGACCACTGATCAGAGCCAGGGCCCCACCCAAAAAAGCTTCGGCCACCGCCAAGATGTTCATGACCCGTTCGCTCACATGCACCTGCTCGGGCCGCTGGGCGATCTCCAACAAGGTGCCGTCCACATCGAGAAACAGCGCCCAATCGGCCACGGCGGTCATATCCCAGGCACTCTTGATCATTGGCCCCCTATGCGCCCCCGCCCCGTTGGTTGAGCCCACGGGATTCAGGCTGGTTGTTGTCATAGAGCCCCTCCCCCTCTTCTTTGAGGCCGCGCCAGTGTGCGAAAAGGCGGTCAATAATTGGTTAAGAAACTTGATTAAGAAACAAGGCCGAAATGGCCGGGAAATGGCCAGACCCGGGACTTTAAGAGGTTAATGTGAAACAATCTTGACCGGAAGTTCCTTAGATCCCAACCCGGCCAAGTGGGCAAAGGCCGCCGCTAACTCTCCCGGGGCACGCCGATCACCGCCAGGGAATCGCCCATGGAGACCAGTCCCGGAAAGTGACGCCCGGCCAAAATCCCGTCGATCCGGGCGCAAAAGTCAACGGGTGCCCGGCCCGCGTGTTCCACGTCATGGACCTTGGCCACCACCTGGCCCGCCGTCACCGCCTCGCCCAGATCCACGCAAAACTCCACCAGGCCGCTGGCTTCGCTGGTGATAAAGCAGCGCCCGTCGGGCATGTCCAAGAGCAGGCTCGGCGCCAACTCGGGCTCGCCGGCCAGAATCTCCCCATGGCGCAGGAAGTTGGTCAGGCCTTTTTTGGCGATGGCCGCGCTGCGGGCCGTGGCGCTGCCGCCGCCGCCCAGCTCGGTCGAGACAAAGACCTTGCCCATTTCCTCCGCGGCGCTGTCGTACATGCCCACCGAATCCAATTCCACCAGCATCATGGAATAGGGCGCGTTGAAGGCCTGCATGGCCGCCACGCAGCGCGCCTGCTGGCCCTTGTCGGGCAGGATATGGGCGGCGGCGAAGGGCACGAAATCCAAGGTCTTGCCGCCGGAATGGATATCCAGGACAAAATCGGCCCGGGGCAGCAGATGGCGCTGGAAATAATCGGCGATTTTCTCCGTCACGCCGCCGTCCGGCCGGCCCGGGAACACCCGGTTCATGTTGCCCCCGTCAATGGGCGAAGTGCGCTTGCCGGCGCGAAAGGCCGGGTAGTTCATGGCCGGCACCAGGATAACCTGACCGCTGACCTCATCGGCGGTTAAGCGGGCGGCCAGGTCCATGACCGCGATGGGGCCTTCGTACTCATCGCCGTGATTGCCGCCGGTCACGATGGCCGTGGGCCCCTGCCCCCGCTTGACCGAGGTCACCGGGATCATGATCGCGCCCCAAGCCGAGGCATCGTGGGAGTGGGGCAGCTTCAGGTGGCCGTGATGAACGCCCTCGGCATCCAAATCAATCGTGGCGGCTACGGGGCTGTCACGCATGGGCCGGGTTCCTTTCAGTCCGTATCCAGTTCAAAAAGCGATCACCGCACAGCCGAGGTCAATCCCTATGAAGGGGTCCGCCCTCATGCGTTTTCCTGATCCGTCCCGCCGCTCAGCTTGGCGGCGAGGGAGGCTTCCAGAAAAGCGTCGATGTCCCCGTCGAGCACGCCCTGGGCATTGCCCTTTTCCACCGAGGTCCGCAGGTCCTTGACCATCTGATAGGGCTGCAGCACGTAGGAGCGAATTTGGTGGCCCCAGCCGATATCCGTCTTGGCATCGGCCTCCGCCTGGGCTTCGGCTTCACGCTGCTGCAACTCGTGCTCGTAGAGACGGGCTTTCAGCATGGCCATGGCCTGGGCGCGGTTTTTGTGCTGGGAGCGGTCGTTTTGGCACTGCACCACGATGCCGGTGGGCAGATGTGTCATGCGCACCGCCGAATCGGTCTTGTTCACGTGCTGCCCGCCCGCCCCCGAGGCCCGGTAGGTATCGACGCGCAGGTCCTTGTCCAGAACTTCGACCTCAATGGAATCGTCGATGACCGGATAGACCCAGACGCTGGCGAAGCTGGTGTGCCGGCGGGCCTGGGAATCAAAGGGCGAGATGCGCACCAGGCGGTGCACGCCCGATTCGGTCTTCAGCCAGCCATAGGCGTTGTGCCCCTTGATCTGCAGGGAGGCGGACTTCAGGCCCGCTTCCTCGCCGGGGCTTTCATCCAGCCAATCCACTTTGAAATCATGGGCTTCGGCCCAGCGCACGTACATGCGCACGAGCATCTGGGACCAGTCCTGGGCCTCCGTCCCGCCCGCGCCGGCGTTCACTTCCAGGTAACAGTCGTTGCCGTCCGCTTCACCGGACAGCAGGCTTTCCAGCTGCTTTTTCGCCACCTGCTCGGACAAGGCGCTCAATTGGCCTTGCGCCTCATCCAAGGTCTCCGCGTCCTCTTCCGCCTCGGCCAACTCGGCCAGGGTCAAGCCGTCCTCCAACTGCTGGGTCAGGTCGTAGAAGCCCTTGATGGATTGTTCCAGGTGATTGCGCTCGCGCATCACCTTTTGCGCCGCCTCGGGATCTTCCCAAAGGTTGGGATTTTCCGCCTCCGCGTTCAACTCATCCAGGCGCAGCTCGCTTTGTTCCAGGTCAAAGATGCCTCCTTAGCAAGGCCAAGGACTGACGAATGTCCTCCGCGATCGCTTCAATTTCCGCACGCATAAAAATGTGTCCTGCTCAGCGTTGCCAACTATTTCGGAAGAGTCTTTTAAGGCGCTTTGGCCCATTAGTACAGAGCCGCTGGCCCACAGCGTGGGACGCGATGAAGGCGCCCGGGCCAGAAGCATAACACATGGGCCAGTAGAGCGGCCAGTAGAGCGGCCAATAGAGTGGCTAATAAAGCCCGCCGGTGCCGCTCGCCCGGGTGCGCCCCGTGGTCGGGCTATAACCGCCGTCGATAATGACCGATTCCCCCCGCGGCACGTTGCCGGGCTTGAAAGCCTCCAGGAAAACCCGCCGGTCGCCGGCCCGGGCCAACTGCCCGGTTTCCGCGTTCAGGCGCACCATGCGGATGCCCGGGGGAATGCGGAAGGGAATGGCCGGCTTGTCGGCCAGCACCTCGGCCATGAAGGACTTGAAGATGGGCGCCGCCACGCTGGACCCGGTGTCCTTCGGCCCCAGGGTTTTCGGCTCGTCGAAACCGACAAAGACCCCCACGGCCAAGTCCGGGGTAAAGCCCACGAACCAAGTATCCCGGTTCTCGTTTGTCGTCCCCGTCTTGCCGGCCAAGGGCTTGCCGATCTCGGCGATGCGCCGCCCGGTGCCCCGCTGCACCACCCCTTCGAGCATGCCCACGATCTGGTAGGTGCTCTTGGGATCGGCCAATTGCTCGCGGGTATCGGGCAACTGGGGCACGTCCTGGAAGGCCCACTCGGGCACCCGGCAAGTGGCGCATTGGCGCCGGTCGTGCTGAAACACCGTGTTGCCGTGCCGGTCCTGGATTCGGTCGATCAGGGTGGGCGTGATTTGCTTGCCGCCGTTGACCAGGGTGGCATAGGCCGTGGTCAAGCGCATCAAAGTGGTTTCGCCGGCGCCCAAGGACATGGACAAGACCTCGGGCATGTTGTCCATGATGTCGAACTTGCGGGCGTAGTCGGCGATTTTTTCCATGCCCACGGCCTGGGCCAGGCGGACCGTCATCAGGTTACGGGATTTTTCGATGCCCACCCGCATGGGCGTGGGACCGTAGAATTTTTTCGTGTAGTTGGCCGGCTTCCACTTGCCGAGCCCCTCCCCTTGGTCGATCACGTAGGGCGCGTCCAAGATCAAGGTGGCCGGCGAAAAGCCGCTGTCCAGGCCCGCCAAGTACACAAAGGGCTTAAAGGCGGAACCGGGCTGGCGGGAGGCCTGGGTCACCCGATTGAATTCGCTGGCTTCATAGGAAAAGCCGCCGGACATGGCCAGGACCCGTCCTGTATGGGGATCGATGGCCACCAGGGCCCCATTGGCCTGGGGGATCTGCTGCAAGTCGTAAAGCTGGGCGGCGGCCTCGGCGGTGTCGCTTTCCTGGGCTTCATCCCCTTCCTCGGCCGCTGCCTCGGCGTCTTCACCGGGCGCTTGGGGCGAGACCAAAACCACGTCGCCCGCCTTCAAAAGGGCGCTGACCGTCTTGGGGCGCGGGCCGATTTCCTGGTCCGGCAGCTGTGCGCGGGCCCATTTCACCGCATCATAGGGCAAGACTCCCGTATCGCCGCCGACCAGACCGATCTCCGCCGTTTCGTCGCCGGCCGACAGGACCACCGCCATGAGCCAGTCGCCGATGGCCTCCGGCGGCTCCAGCGCGGCCAACTGGTCCTGCCATGGACCGCCGTTGGCCAGATCCAACTCGGCGATCAGGCCGTGCCAGCCATGACGCCGGTCATAATCGATGAGACCCTGGCGCAAGGCCCGGTCGGCCGCTTCCTGCAGGGCCGGGTCCAGGGTGGTGCGCACGGAAAGGCCGCCCTCGTAGAGGCCCCGCTCGCCATAGAGACCCACCAGCTCCCGCCGCACCTCCTCGGCGAAGTACTCGGCGGTGGCGATCTCGGTGGCGTCCCGGGGCCGCACGACCAAGTCTTCGGCCCGGGCTTCCGCCGCCTCCGGCGCCGAAATGGCTTCGTCTTCCAGCATACGCCCGATCACCCAATTGCGCCGGCCCATGGCCGCGTCCCGGCGCCGCACCGGATGATAATTGTTGGGCCCCTTGGGCAGGGCGCCCAAATAGGCCGCCTCCGCGATGGTCAGTTCATCCAAGGATTTATTGAAGTAGTTCAGCGCCGCCGCGGCCACGCCATAGGACCGGTTTCCCAGATAGATCTCGTTGAGGTAAAGCTCCAGGATCCGGTCCTTGGTGAGCGCCTTTTCGATGCGCAGGGCCAGGATGGCTTCCTTGATCTTGCGCTCGTAGGACACCTCGTTGGTCAAAAGGAAGTTCTTCGCCACCTGCTGGGTGATGGTGGAGGCCCCGACGGGGCGCCGGCCGCTGAACAAATTCTTGACGTTGGTGACGGCGGCACGGGCGATGGAGGGAAAATCGACGCCGATGTGATCGCGGAAATTCTTGTCTTCCGCCGACAAAAAGGCGTTCACCACCCGCTTGGGAATGGCTTCGATGGGTACGAACACCCGTTTTTCGGTGGCGTATTCTTCCAACAGGCGGCCGTCGCCCGCGTGGACCCGGGTGACCGTCGGCGGCTCGTAATCAGCCAGCTGGGAGTATTCCGGCAGGTCCCGGCCATAATGATAAAAGGCGTAAAGAGTGGCGCCTGCACCACCCACAGCAAGAAAAATGGCCAGGACAAAAAGGATTAAAAATATTCGCAAGTTAACTCCTAACCTGGAACCTGGACCGCCACCGGCGGTCACACTACCTGCAAGTATAACATCAACAAATATGACGCCAAGGACGGGTTTTTAAAGCCCCTTTGTGGCAAAGCTATGATCGGCTGACGGATTTTTGCCAAATAAAGTAATCGTCAATGGCCTTAGCCGCTGAATCTACAACCTTTTCCCGGTGTTTTTTGCTTTTGAGCAGACGCTCTTCCTCCGGGTTGGACATATAGCCGATCTCGAGCAAAACCGACGGCACCGTGGGGGATTTCAGGACCACGAAACCGGCGAATCGGTGGGTATTGCGCAGCAAACGGGTTTCCTTGCCGATTTCCGTCACCAGCTTGTCGGCGAAGCGCTTGGACAGGTTCATGGTCTCGCGCTGGGCCAGATCGAAGAGAATCTCCAAGACGTCTTCGGGCTGTTCGCCGAAGTCGATGCCGGCCAGCAAGTCGGCCTCGTTTTCCTTGGCCGCCAGCCTCTCCGCCTCCTTATCGGAGGCCTTTTCCGACAGGGTGTAGACCGACGCCCCCTGCACGCCCCGGGAGCGGTGACTGTTGGCGTGCAGGGAAATGAACAAGTCCCCTTCCGCCTGCTGGGCGACCTGCACCCGGTCCCGCAATTTCAGGAACTGATCGCTGGTTCGGGTCATGACCACCTGATAGCGCCCCGACTTCTTCAGAGCCGCCGCCAGGGATTTGGCATAGCTGAGCGTCAGGTCCTTTTCGTAGGTGCCCGAGACCCCGATGGCGCCCGGGTCCACGCCGCCGTGGCCCGCGTCTATCACCACCACCGGCCTGTCCGTGTCGCTGGGCTTGGCCCGGGGCACCACCGCCACGGCGGCCTCCCCCGGCTCGAAGGGAATGGCCGAGGAAACGGTCTGGGACTTCAAGGCCAAATAGGCCTGGCGGCTGACCGGCTTCACGTCCACCACGAAGCGATAGCCCCCGCCCTCCTTCGGCGGCAACATGAAAACCTGACTTAACTCAATGGGTTGCGCCAGATCCAGAACGATCCTGCTGGCACCGGGCGCGAAGAGG
>JANQKX010000291.1 GCA_028280915.1 Kiloniellaceae bacterium | reverse complement strand
GCCTTGATTTATGACGTAGCATCAATAGAAACATTGCACCCATGGCAATTTGGACACCCCGCTTGTCCGGCCGTAACGGACCGAAGTACCAACAGATCGTCGACGCCATTGCCGAAGACATGGCAACGGGCGTGCTGCCGGCCGGAACCCGCCTGCCGCCCCAGCGCATTCTGGCTTACGCGCTGGGTATCTCGCCAAACACCACGGCGCGCGCTTATGCCGAGGCCGTGCGGCGGGGCCTGCTGGGTGGGGAGATCGGACGGGGTACCTATGTCTTGTCGGGACCTCCCGGTCCGGACCAGCTGGCCGCCGGGGATCTGGTGCGTCCGGAGGGCGGGCCCATCGACTTTTCCCGCAACCTGCCGGCCCCGGGCCCGGCCGCCGCCCATCTGGGCGAAACTCTCTTGGCCCTGGGGCGCACAGCGGGCCTGCAGAGCTTCCTGGATTACCAATCCACCGGCGACCACGATCATCATGCCGATGCGGCGATCGACTGGCTGGGGCGCACGGGCGTGCCGGCCCGGCGGTCGGAAGTGGTCATCACTAGCGGCGCCCAACACGGCCTTCTGGCGTCCTTGATCGCCACGCTGAGCCCTGGCGACCTCCTGCTCACCGAAGCCTTGAGCTACGCGCCGATCTGGACCATGGCGGCCCATCTGGGGCTGCGCACCGGGTCCGTGGCGATGGACGCGGGCGGCCTCTGCCCCGATGCGCTGGAAAAGGCCTGCCAGGGGCGCAAAGCCAAAGCGCTCTACCTCCTGCCCACCCTGCACACCCCCACGACGGTCACGATCGACCCCGACCGGCGGCGCGCGATTGCCCGGATCGCCCGCCGCCATGACCTCCTGCTCATCGAGGACGATGTCTTCGGGCGGCTCAAATCGGAATCTCCCCCGCCCCTCGCCGCCTTGGCGCCGGAACGCAGCCTTCATATCACCAGCACGTCAAAATGCCTGTCGCCGGGCTTGCGGGTGGGCTTCGTGCGCGCACCGGAACACCTCGTGCCGGCGCTGCGGGAGGCGGTCAGTTTGAGCTGCTGGATGCCGCCGCCGCTGATGGTGGAAATCGCGGCCCGCTGGATCTTTGACGGCACCGCCGAAACACTGACCCAGGCGCAACGCGCCGAAGCATCGGCACGGCAGGACCTGGCCCACACCATTTTGGCGGAGTTCGAGTTTCAGGCCGATCCACAGGGTTTCCATTTCTGGCTCAAACTGCCGTCGGGATGGTCACCAGAAGAGTTTCGCGGCGAGGCGGCCCGCCTGGGCGTGACGGCCACCCCGGGCGCCGCCTTTGCCGCCGAGGCGGCGGCGCGCCCGCCGGCGGTCCGCTTGGCCCTCAGCCACGAAACCTCCCGGGACAGGGTGCGGGCCGGCTTGACACGGCTGCGCGATCTGCTGCGCGCGCCCCGCCGGCCGCGTGCCCTGATCATTTGAATTCCATGATCATTTGAATTCCATGATCACCTAATTCAGGGCATGGGTACGGCGTTTTCCGGCCCGGCCGTCGTACCGATGCATCGCGGCCATTTTCCGGCAAAGAAGCGGTACCGGCCATCAGGTCGGCGGGTTTTTCAACGACCCGAATTTTTCGGATCTCCCCCGCATGGATCCGGTTTGAGCCGGTTCGGCGACCGGTGGCCTGACTTTTCAACACTCGGCAAAGGAACCATAGCTTTCGTTCCTTCGGTCAAGAAATGTCGAAACGGATGGAAAGTATCATGGAGCCGGCATTAACCATGAAATGCTTATGATTCTTGTTTCCATTAACCAATATATATTCTGAAAAATTCACTGAATTCATTTCTTTTATTTAATATATTTAAAATACACATCTTGATTTTCTAGAATAATGCAACATCAATACATAGATTTTTTCTCATAAATATGTTAACATTACACCACAATTGATAATAAATAGGACTTTTAACCTATGCATTCTTGAATTTTAATTACAGAGGTGCGACGATGAAACACTTGACGAGTGCGTCCTGCAGGACCTCTTGCTGGCCCAAGATGGGGTCATGGTCCAAGATGGGACTGGGTCTGATCGCCGTGGCGGCGATCGGCAGTTCGAGCGCGCTGGCGCAGATGACGCCGGAGGAAGCCGAACAAATCGACGAAGGCTTTCGCCTTTTCACGGAAGAAACCTTTGACGGCAATGGGCGAACCTGTGGCACCTGCCACATCCCCGAGGCCAATTACACCATTAGCCCCAAGGACATCAAAAGGCTTAGGGGACAGGCCTTGGCCGAGGTCTTGGCCAGCAACGTCCCGGGCCTGGAAAACCCGACCTTGGTGAAAAAGCTGGGGCTGTTCAACGTTGAGGGCGGCAATGCCCTGGATCCCGAAGCGGGCGACCCCCATGGCCCGGTGTTCCGCGGCTCCATGACGGTGGGGCCCTTTGCCTCCACCATCAACGCGGCACCCGCCTTCCCGCCCGATCCCCAATTGGGCTGGGCGGCGAACGGATCGCCCAATGGCGGCTTCCACCATGGTGTCCCCGATCCGGACGCGGACGGGTCGACCCGGGCGTTCGCCAATGGGGCCATTGCCCAGCACAACACCAAGAGTCTGGACCGTATTCTCGATGTGGATTTCCGCTTCGCCACGGCCGACGAGTTGGATGCCATGGACGCCTTCCAAAACTGGCTCGGCCGGCGCCTGGTTTCCGAGGACACGGGCCAGCACGAGTTCGAATTGGCCCTGATGACCTTCAACGATCCCCGTGCCGCCAAGGGCAAGGAGCTCTATATGAGCCCGGAAGCCAGCTGTAACGTGTGCCATGTGAACGGCGGCGCCAACTTCCGCCCGCCCCTGGTGCCGGCGGGCAACGGCTTGAATATCTCCCAACACTCCGACGTGGATCTGGAGCGTTTCCGCCTCTCCGCCCTGACCGGGGTGTTCATTCCCGAGGACGAGGGCATTGCCGTCGACCCGCCGGGCCCGGTGTTCCCCTTGGAAGATGGCGCCTTTAACATCCAGCCGGTGATCGAGGCGGCGCGCAAGGATGCCTTTTTCCACAATCACGCCTTCACCTCGGACATCGAGGACGCCAGCACGTTCTATTTCCGGGAGCCCTTTATCGGCTCGGACATCCGCATCGCCTTGGGCGGTTTGCTGACCGGTTCCGGTTTCGCCGATCATATCGACGACTTGGACGACTTCCTGGCCTTTGGCGGCCCCAACGCCATCAAGGAGATGGGTGTTTTCATGCGGTCGCTGAGCGCCTGGTATGGTATCCGGGACTGCGAGCGTCTGGTCAAGGAAACCCTCGACCGGATGAAATGGGGCATTTCGCCGAAGCTTCCCGCCATGCACTGCCAGTTCAACATGGATGATGTGCGTGATCTGCTGAAGGGCGCGAAGATGAAACCGCGGCCTTACCACTACGTTTACATCAAGTCGCTGGTGGTGCAAACCAAACTGCGCCATGCCCTTAAGATCAAGAGCAAAAGGTTCTTGAAGTCAGCGCTTCGGGATCTGCGTAAAATGCGGGAGACCATCGCGACCACGCCTGAATTGTGATTGCGGGCGCTTAACCTGTGCATTCGTGACAGCCCCGATCCATCCGGGTCGGGGCTGTTCTTTCAACAAACGCATAACAAAAGCCTGATTGCTGCGAAATTGGTGAATACGCGGAAGTTTGGCGCCAGATTGTCGTAAAAGCGTAAGTGATCAATGAGGATTTCCGTCCTCATTAAGTTCACTTTGTTCAATTCGATACTTTCGAAAATCAATATCTCCCAAATGAGCCCACAACATCAGCAGCGGTTCCTCGCCGCTGCGGATGGCGTGGGGCACCCACGGAGGGATATGTACAATCGATCCGGGTTGTTTCGATTCATATGGGAAATTGTGCGATCTCCATTGGCCGGAACCGCTGACGACAATGTACACCTCTTCGGAAGCGTGCGCATGTAACGGATAGCTAATCCCAGGAGCCATTAGGAACGCTCCAAATCTCATTTCATCAGAGTTAAAACCAACGTCCGGCCCAATGATCTCGACGTAGGTATGGTGACCATGCATCGACGAAGGTATGACGTCTCGCGGCGCTTCCCGCCAGTTCAAATGCTCATTGGTGTCGGCAAGCATTCGGGCTAGCTCAATAGCATTGGAAGATGAGAAAGCTTCTGCGAGATATCGGCAAGCCGCGGGTTCGTTGTCTTTGGCGCCTGAGCCGTCCGGTTCGATCGACAAGTCAACCGCACTCATCCGCTCCGATACGGCGACACAAGCCGGATGTCCACTGATTGAGAAAAATGACAGTGCTGCTTGAGTAAATTCTTTCATGGAAATTCAAGTTGGTTTCGATCCGAAGTCGAATCTATAACAAATTGGTGGATGAGCGACGTTGGTTTTTCCCCTACCGAAGTCTGCGCGAAAACGTCACCATTTGGGTACCCCTCCGGCGTGGCGTCAAGGATACGGGTTCAAAAGCACACCTCCCAATATATGCCCGGCCCCCTTAAGCGGGCTCTTGCCGGATGACGCAGCAGATGCCGCCGCCGTTTTCGTAAATCCGGTCCACGTTGAGTGCCACCACCTCCCGGCCGGGGAACAGGCGGGACAGGATCTCGACCGCTGTTTCGTCCGCCGTCGCGTCGCCGAATGGCGGCGTATAGACGGCGCGATTGCCAATGTAAAAGTTGGCGTAGCCGGGCAAAAACTCCGGGTGGATGGAGCGGGGGTGGCGCGCCCATCAAGCATGCTAAAGGGCATTGCCATTCCGCGTTTTATCTGATGAAGATGGGCGGGCGACAGGCGCCGCACGGTATGACAGAAAAAGGCGACCCCATCCATGAGTACCAAAACCGCGCGGCGGCAGGCCGTGCAAGGGGCCATCGGCCAGATCAAGGACATCATGGCCGCCGGCGTCACCGTCGAGACCCTGGAAGCGGCCAAGGCAGTCTTGATGGCGCTGTGCGACAAGGCCGCGCTTTTTCCCCGGGATGACTTCCCCTTGCCCGGGGATGGGGAAACGGAGCGCACCTTTCTGATCCATGAGGACGCGGATGGCGGTTTTGCGCTCTATGTGAATTCGGGACTGCCCGGCCAAACGGCCCGGCCCCACGATCACGGGGGAAGCTGGGCCATCGTCGCGGCCATCGACGGCAAGGAGCGCCACCGGCTCTATCTGGAGGACAAAGAGGGCGCCGGCTCGGGCGCGGAAAACCTGCGCCAGATGGCGGAGATCGTGGTGCGGCCCGGCACCGCCGTTTCCCTGTTGCCCGAGGGTATCCATTCCATTCACGCCGAGAACACGCCCCTCTTGCACCTGCACCTCTACGGCAAGGGCTTTCCCCACCAGGAAGAGCGCCGGGAGTTCGACCTGGAGTCCGGGACCGTGCACCGCTTTAAGCTGGAAGACATGGCCTTCATCGAGGACGCGCGCTAGGGCCCCGGCCCGGGCAAGCTTGACCCGCGCGCAGGCGCGTCTGGACCGGCGGGGCGTAAGGCGCTAAACAGGCGGGTCTTTCATTGTCCGACGCTGAAAAGAATGAAAATTACCCGCGACGGCCTGCAATCCAACAGCTATGCCAAGGCAGCGGCACAGGTGACCGGCCTGGT
>JANQKX010000205.1 GCA_028280915.1 Kiloniellaceae bacterium | reverse complement strand
AGCCTGGTCCTTGCCGTCGCCTTCATTGCCGCGGTCGACATCACACAGTCAGAGACCGTCAAGGCCCTGCTCATCGATCGGGAGCGCTCTTCCTGGCCTCTGACGGTTCAGAACGTCATGTGGCTGCTCTTCGCGTTCGGCTGCGCGGAGCTTACCCTCCGTTATCTGGATGCGCGAGCGGAACGGGCCGAGCTGCGGTCCGGCTATCTTCCTGAAGATGACCGCACGATTTTGCAAAGCCCGGAGCTGCGCCTGACCTACAGCCGCGTGCGGGACGCCATCGCGCAAAAGCCATCCAGGGGCCAGCGCTTTCTGCCGCGTCTGATATTGCGGGTGATTGCCCAGTTTCAAAACAGCCGCTCGGTCGAACAGTCGACGGCGATCATGAACGCGAGCCTTGAGCTTTACCTGCACGAGGTGGATATCCGCTACAACATGATCCGCTATGTGGTTTGGGCGATCCCGGCGCTCGGATTTATCGGCACGGTCATCGGAATCTCCTTGGCGTTGAATTTCGCCAGCAGCGTGGACCTTCAGGACCCGTCTTTGCTGATCGAACTGACCAAACGACTGGGGGTGGCCTTTAACACCACCTTGCTGGCCCTGGCCATGTCACTGCTTCTGGTGCTGGCGCAAAACAAAATTCAGGCCTTGGAGGAAACGGCGCTAAACCAAGCCGGCCAGTACTGCCTCGACAACCTGATCAACCGGCTTTACGAGGGCTGACGGGCGATGCGGGCGCCGCGCAGAGGGCTGACCGATAGTCTCAGCGTGTCCGCGCTTGACCTTTTTGCCTCGGCGCTCGGCGTTTTTGTCGTGATGTTCATCATCTTGATGCCCTTTTATCTGAAGCAACCCTCGACCGAGCTTGGCTTGCAGGGCGCCCTATCAAGGCTGTCGGGGGCGCAAGAACAGCTGAGCCGCGCGCAGGAAGCCGAAAGCGATGCACAAGCAACTTTGACCCGGGAAGCGGAAAAACACGCCGGGCTGACCGCGGCACGTGACGCGCGCCGAGCCGAGCTCGCGGCGCTGCTTGAGGAGATCGAACGGGCGCAAAGCAGCGCCGCAGCAGCGGAAAAGCCGGAAACCGCGCCGTCGCCCGCGCCGGCCGCCGGGGGCGGCACCATCGCAATCGAGCGCCTGGATCTGGTGATCGTCATGGATACAACGGGCAGCATGCGCGACGAGTTGCGGGACATTCAAGCCAATCTTGAAAGTCTCGCGCGCATCCTCAATCGCCTGTCGCCCAATCTGCGCCTGGGTTTCGTCGCCTATCGGGATAGGGACCGGCCCCCCATTCTGCGGCAGTTTCCCCTTGCCCCCATGGGTGCCGGTAACTTGCAAAGAATACTCCAGTTCACCCGCACCCTGCGGGCCGAGGGAGGCGGCGACCGGCCGGAGCCGGTGGGACAGGCGATGGGGGCCGCGATCGATATGCGTTGGCGGAACGACGCCAACGGGCGCATAATCATCATCGGTGACGCGCCGGCCCATGGGGGCAGCCAATCCCGGTCCTTCGCGGCGGCGCGTGCCTTCGCCGAAAGCGGGCCCGGTGACGGATACGATCGTCGCGTATCGGCCATCATCACCGGCCAGCAGCCTGATACCAAGGCCTATTTTCGGCAACTGGTCGAGGCGGGCGGTGGCGACTTGTCCACTCACCGCGGGGCGATCATGGAGAGTGTGCTGTTGGCGGTATTGGAGTAATTTTAGGTGGCAAATTATTTGGAAGGCGGCTGGATTCTGAGCGGGACCCACCCGAACGGCGAGGCGGTTTCCCTTCGCTTGTCCGACGGCGACCTGCTCGCGGCCGAGCTTGGCATCACCATCGGCCGGCACCCGGAGCTTTGCGATCATACCATTGCCGAACCAAGCGTGTCGCGGCGCCATTTTCGCGTCAGTTTTCGGGCGGGCGGGCTGTCAATTGAAGACCTGAACTCGCTGAATGGGACCGTGATCGACGGCAAGGACATCCCCGCCTTTGTCCAGTGTCCGCTGGAGGCGGGCCAACGTCTTGTTCTGGGCCGGCTTGAACTGAAGCTCGCCCGGATGTCGGATTAGACCGGATATGCGGCGGTCAGGGCGCGGTATAGAAATCTTCAGCATGTCCGCCTTGGACGTATTGGCGATGACGACCGGTGCCTTCGTGGTGATGGTGACCCTCTTGCTGCCTTACTATCAGCGCGAACGGGATGCTTTTGCGCAGATGGAAGAGTTGCATGAAGCCGAGGCGGCCGTGCGCGCCAAAAGTGTTTCCTCTGAGCAAAAGGCCGCGCAGACCATGGGCGAGCTTGCCGATATGGTATCCGAGATCGAGGCTCTTGGTGCCACGAATGCCGCGCTCGAAAGCCGTATCGCCGCGGCGAAGCGGCAAATGGCCAAGCTGAATGAGCAGAACCAGGATGCGCCGCCGCGACAAGAAAAAGAAGGCAGCCTGCAAAACTCGGCCATCGAGAAGCTCGATGTGGTCTTTGTCATCGATACCACGAGCAGCATGTCTCCGGTCATTCGCGACCTGTCCCTTTCCTTGCGGGGGATCGTGCGGGTTCTGCAGCGGCTGGTCGCCTCGGTGAGGATCGGTTTCGCGGCCTATACCGACCGGGATACGGGCTATGCGCCCGTGCGGGCCTTGCCGCTGACCGATACCTCGAAAAACCTGGCGCGGGTGACCGGTTTCGCCCAGTCCTTGAAGCCGCCGCCCCGGGGCAGCCAGACCATCGACGAAGACATGGAACTGGGCCTGCTTCGCGCCATTCAAATGAACTGGCGGGCCGACGCGGCCAAAGTCATCGTTGTGATCGGCGATGCCCGTCCGCACCGGAAAGACCGCACCATGACGATCAACCTGGCCAGTCAGTTCCGCGCCGCCGGTCCGAACAACGGCGTGTCCACTCTTTTCGTTTCCACGCCCTCGTCACGCAGCCGTGGAGATATTGCCCGCAATTTTTTCGAGGTCCTGGCACGGTCGGGCGGAGGAACCTTCAACGACCACACCGGTCAGATGTTCGAGAGTATCATCTTGTCTGTGGTGCTTGAGTGATCCGGGCCATAGCCGGCCCCCGGACCGTCTTCACGTTCCATTGCCAATCTGGTGCAATCTGCGCGCCGCCTCAAATGAGCAGACGCCCCGTCGGCCACGGCCGTCTATGCCGTCGCCTCGGGACCGGCGGGCGTGTGGGGCACCGAGACCCCATGTCTGATTTGCGATCGGGGTGAGCCGCGCGTTCAGCTAAAACACGATACCGAAGGCCAAGCCGATGACCAGGGCGTCGTCGATGTCGGAGCGGCCGTCCGGATTGATCACCCATTGCAGATCGGGCTGGGCAAAGGCCCAGGGCGCGATCTGGAAACGGTAGTTCAGCTCTACCAGCCCCTCGCCGGTTTGCGCGGTTTCGTTGCTTGCCCTTTGGCCGCTGGCAAGATCGCTGCTGAAATCCCCATAGGCGCCGATCAACGACAGGGCATCGTCGGGCCGGTCGTCGAACAGGCCCTTGTAGCTGAGGCCGGCGACGGCCATGAACTCAATGCGGTTCACGTCCGGCGGCGCGTAGCTGAGGGACAAAAAGCCGGAAAGGCCCTGGTTGAACTGGTCGTCCTCGGCATAGAGCATCTGCTCGCCCATGGCATAGATGCCCCAGGTGCCCCGATCGCTTTGACCGCTTTCCAGGTTGGTGAGCTCTTCCCCGTCATAATAGGCGCCGATCTTGTATTTACCCGGCAGGCTTTTTTCACCCCGATGGGTGCCGACCAGATGGCCGTACTCGGCCAAGGCCAGAACGCCCGAGCCATGCGGCGCCCCGAACTCGACCCCATGATCATCCCCATCGCGAAAGTTGGGATAGACCAGATAGGCGCCCCCTTGGACATACCAGCCTTGGCCCGGCTTGACTTTGAGGCGCCCGCCCCAGGTGGCGTTGGGGTAAGTGGGAAAGGAGATACTCTGCGCCCCCGCGATGGGGTTGGCGCAGATCGCCTGGTTCAAGGAGGTACAGGCCAAGCGCAGGCTGGCGAAATCCTCGCCCGCGATCACGCGCCCGGCAACCAATTCCGCGTTGTTGTCGAAAAGCTGCTGGCCATAGGCCAGGTGCACCAAACGGGCCGCGCCATCATCGTCAAAAGACGGCAGCTGAACGGGAAACTGGTTGCCCAGGTATTCGGGCGACAAACTGTCGGTACCATGCTTATAGGAGAAGGAGGCCGTGAAAACCCCGCCCTGCCAATCCACCAAGCGCTGCAGGTCAAAGAACGCCCCCACCCCCACGTCGCCCCGCCAAGAGGCGCCCTGGTCAAGGCCGCCCACGGGATTGGCCGCCGGCTGCCCGAAATAGGCCGCCGTGAGGGCAAAGCCGTCTGTGAACAGGTCGTCGCGCAGGCCGCCCCAGCTGCCCGTCGCCGCCGTGGCCTCAAATTGCCCTGACAACACGCCCCATTCCTGGTCCGGCGTCCAAGTGGGGGGATGCAGCCAAGGGGTCCCGGTCTCCGGCCCCGAGGTGTCCCATTTCCCCGGGTCATAGACCGTGTTGGCGATCCAAGGGTTGATATCGGCCAGACCACTCTGTGGCCAAGCCAGCATCAAGGCGCCGCAGAGAAAAAGGGCCCGGGCATCTCGCTGCTTCGTCCTTTTTTTCATCATCATCTCACGGCTGGGGCCATACCAGCGCGGTCATCTTGGGACAGGAGTTCCTGTCCCGTCACTCTCCAGCCGCGCTCTGACGACTGAGCCATTGATCCTTGTTGCCGATGGGCTCCACGATACAGCCGGGGCCCGTGGGGTCTTCGCAGCAGCGCTGCAGCTCTTTCAGTCCGGCCTCGTACTCTTTCCACAAGGCACTATCCACATGGGGCAGACGCTCGCCCATCCAGCCGTGGGGATGGGTGCCCCAGGCCGTGGTCACCACGCGGCCGCTTTCATGGGACGTGCCCGGCTTGGCGCCGAAGCGGCCGTGGGGCGCCTTGCCCACCGATTGCAGCATCTTGGCCGGCTGTTCGCCAAAATCACCGACAATCTGCATCTGGCAGGTATTCAAGGACCCAATTCGGTGACAGCCGGTACAGGGGTTCCCGCGGGTCGAAACACTCATGGGCTTGGGCCAATCTTCGAAGGGCCCGCCCACATCAACGGAATGGAAGCCCCAAGGGTCGGCGGGCAGCTGTTGGACCTGCGCGATCCACGGAGTGTGCATCCAGGGATCGCTGTCGTGGCAATAGATGCAGCCGTGGTTGGCGATCTGCTGCGGTGTGGCCCAAAGCTCCTTGGCGGAGACCATGCCCTCCGGCGGAACTTCTTCTGTCGGCGGCGGCACCCGCCGGCCATCGTCCCCTTCCGGATTTTCGCCGAAGTTCTTTGAGATGAAGAAACAGGTGCTGCCCGTCTGCACGTTGTGCATGATGACCTCCATGGAATCGAAGTTGGGGTCATCCTTGTCGCGAATGTACATGCGGCGGCAGTAGAGGATCATTTGAATGTCGTCGTCCCGCACCGTCTGCAGCCGGGTATAGGGCGTACACTGACCGTCCGTTGCCTCGGGATAGGGCAGATAGGCGGGATTGTCGCAGGCCATGTGGCGGGTATAGGTCTCCGGGGTCTTGCCGTCCACGGTGATGGGGATGATCTCCCCGTCCAGGCAGTTGAACGGCGGCACCTCGGCGATCAAGCGGGCGCAGTCCCGGCCATAAGCGTGGATATCATAGTCCTCCTGGGCCTGATCGCTCTCTTGGGATTGATCCGTATCTTGTGCTTGATTGAGACCGGCGAATAGAAAGGTCAAAAGGCCGGCAAGCACGCCAATCCGGGACAGTTTAATGATTTTCATCGGCCGCCTCTCTCGCTTCAGGTCACCAGACCCGGTGTCTCCAGGGCCACCTGCCGAATGGCGCGATGGTAGCGCACATAGCCCGTACATCGGCAGATGTGCTTGCCGACGGCCTCCTGAATGGCCGCATCAAGCGCCACCTCCGGGATCGGGCTGCGTTCCAGACGGTCGAGCAGACAGTAGGCCGCCATCAAAAATCCCGGCGCGGAATAACCACATTGGAAAGAGAAGTTTTCCAGGAAAGCCTGTTGCAAGGGATGCAGTTGCCCCCGCTTGGCCAGGCCTTCCACCGTGGTGATGATCTTGCCGTTGACCTCGTGAAGGTCCGTGGTGCAGGACCGCACCGGTTCCAAATGGGCGCCGGGGACACGGGCCACCGCCACGGTACAGACACGGCAAACCGCGATCCCGCAGCAGAACTTGGTGCCGGTCAGGTTCACTTCTTCGCGCAGGAAATCATTGAGCCACATGCCGCCATCAATGGAATCCCGCTCAAAGCGCTCGTCGTTGATTGTCAAACTCAATGGGATCTGGGCCATGGATCTTCCTATTGATGATGCGGTTCAGCCTTTCCAAACGGCGCGGACCTTTTCAGGCGTGATGGGCAAGCTTCGGATGCGCCGGCCCGTGGCGTGCGCCACTGCGTTGGCGATCGCCGGCGCCAGGGGATTCATCACCAGCTCGGCGATGCCGCGTGGGCTGGGGTCCTCGGCGTCCGGCGGGATGATCACCTTTTCCACGTTGTGAAGGGCGCAGTCGCCGGCCAGGGCCACATGGTAGCGATTCAGGTTCCACGACCCGTTGGCGGCCCCCTCGGCGTCACTCGGCAGTTCCTCAAAGAGCGTATGCCCCACGCCCATGGCCCAGCCGCCGTCCATCTGTCCTTCCACCAGGTCCTGCTGGAGCATGGTGCCCGGGGCCAGGAAATGCACACCCTGCACCAGGCGAATCTCGCCGGTTTTCCGGTGCACCTTTACCGCCGTGATGGCGCCGGCCGCGGCAAAACTCTGGCCGTCCTTCTCCCACATGCTTTCCACGGTGAAGAGCTTTGGGTCCTTGCGATCGATGAGTTCATAGGCACCGGACTCGCCCCGCTGCACCGCCAGGGCATCAATGGGCCAGCGGTGGGTGATACCATCGACGGTGTAGTCGGCCTCGATCCAGCGGCCGCTGTAAAAGGCGTGCACCATGGCGCTGTAAGCCAAATTCTGCCGCCGCAGCTCCTTGGCCAAGATGGGCAGGGGAATGGGGTCGAAGCTGCCGCTGGCCAATCGGCCTTCGCTCCAGACCACGTCATCCATGTCCAGGTGTTCCGCCGCGGCTCCCCAAATGCTCCGCGCCGCGGGCAGCAACGCGGTTTCCAACAGCACCCGGGCAGCTTGCTCGGTGGCGTGGACCCAACGGGCCACGCCGGCGGTGGCCTTGGTGGAATTCCAAACGATGGGGGTCCAGCGCGGATTATAGGGCTGCTGGCTGAAGGTCCCGAAGAGTTTCAGCTCGCGGAAGGGGATGGTCTGGCCGGTTTCGATGCCATCCGCGTTGCGCCCCAGGGACTTGGCGGTCGCCAAGGCTTGCACCGTGGCCATGCCTTGGCCCATGTCGACCGCGTTCGTGGTGACATATACCTGGCCCTCGCCGTCGATGCGCACTTTGGCCATCACCGCATCGGCGCCCGAGCCATAGTTTTTCATACAGATGGACGCGCCCACGCCATAAGCTTCATCCCCGTCGGAGAGCCTTTGTTGATCCCCGTCCCGCGCGGTCCACAGCGGATGCGCGCGGGCCCCATCACAGATTTCATGCAAACCGGGCGGGGCTTTCGGAGCGCCGGTCACCACGGTCTCGTGGGGCAAAAGCAGGTTGGTCTTGCGCAAATCCAGGGGATCGACACCGCGGGCCAAGGCAATCTCATCCATCATGGATTCGATGGCAAAGGTGCTTTGGTAGGCGCCAAAACCGCGCATGGAGCCGGCCACCTGGGAGTCCGTGTGTTGCGGGCGCACCCAGATGTCCGCCAGGGGAAAGCGGTAGGGCCCGGGACCGGTGACACCGTTCACGTCGGCCACATAGGTGCTGACGTTGCGCCGGCCGCCCCCGTTGAGAATGGAATGATCCCGAATGGCGACAAAATGATCGTCCCTCGTCACCCCCACGGTCAGCTCGATCTTCGACGAATGCCGCTTGATGCCCGACTGGAACTGCTGAAAACGGTCGTGGGAGATACGGATGGGCTTGTCCGAGTAGGCGGCTGCCAAGACCAGATGCAGGCAGAGAATGGAGGTGTCCCGGCCGCCGAACCCCCCGCCTGGGTAAGCGGCGTAGAGATGCACGTCGTCAATCTGGATCGGACATTCCTTGGGCGCGAAGAGGGCCAAGCTGGAGTTGATATCATAGCCGGGTGACTGGGTGCCGATCAGCAAGCGCAGGGTTTTGGCCTCCCGGTCGAACCAGGCGAGACCGGATTCCGGCTCCATGAACATGGGATCAACAACCGCTGTTTTATAAGTGTGCTTATAAACGTCAAGCTCGCCGGATTCGAGCGTGCTATTGACCATGGTCACGTAACCCAAGGCCTCGGTATTCACGTCGCCGGCTTCCACCGGATGCACGGGGCCCGCGATGGTCTGGGAAAACTTCTCATCCCCTTGATGATCCACCACATGAACGATGCTGGTCTCGGGGGTAAAGTAGGACGGGTTACGCCGGGGGGCCGGGCTGCCTTTTACAATGCCTTTGCCGTTGAAGAGGAACTGCGCCTTGGCCCCTTCATAGGCTGACGCATCGTCGTACAGCAAGATGGCGACGGCCTGGCCCAGATAATCCGGCTGCTTGCCGCTGGGCAGCAGATAGTCGCCGGCCGGATAGTCTTCCTCGGCAATTCCGATTCTGTCCTGGGTCAGATCGTCGGCGGTGATGACCTTGACGGGACGCAGCGCCTTCGGCAGCTCGTCCAGGGCCAAACCGTTATAGACATGATCCACGAAGGTCGTGCGCACCACCAAAGCGTGGTGGTAGTCGGCGGGCCAGGCAGGCAAATCGATGGGGTGAAAGTCCCGCGCATAGATTTTTTGCCCGGTCACCTTGGCCAGACCGTCGATCCGGTAACGCGCCTGTCCCGGCGACCCGCTCCACCCCCCGGCCGGATTCATGGTGGCCGCGAAAGCCCCCAGATCCAGGCTCGAAATCAGAAGACCGGCCGTTCCAGCCGCCGCCCCCTTCAAAAACTCGCGCCGAGTCTGCCACATATAAAAGACGCCTCCCCTCAAGTTCACCCAACCAGTCGGTAAGTACGTCGGCTCGGGTTGGTCCCGAGATAATTTTATTGGATCAGCAATACCTGGACAGCCAAGATGGCTGTTTACTCATCAGCCCCTTTTGGTCCCTACGTGGAGAACGATTTTCGGTCCTAACTGGAATACACCCTGGGCCCCACCCAATGCACGACTGCGCAAAAAGACCCGCCGGACGCGAAGACTACGTCCGCTCACTGATACATGCGGAAACGGTAATTCAACTAAAACATCAACGCAACCAATATCTTACTTTGTCGTTCTGTTGATCCCACCTTTTCAACTTGAGGAAACCATTCGAAATCGAACACACTTACTACCCGGTCCTCGTGGCGTTTTGTGACACTATAAGGTCGGCACAAGGTCGGCGAACCGAGGGGGAACCAGCGCCAATTTACTTCGATTAAATCCCGCCCGGCCTGATCTCTTGCCCCCTAACCTTGCCTCCTAATCTTGCCCCTTATAACTTTTGCAGCTTGTCCGATTGGGCAAAACGGCTATTGCTCTTCGGGCATGCGATGTTCCTCATAAGGCAGCCATTTAAAATCGCTGGCCGGATGATGGGGGGTTGCCTGTTGTTGAATGGCATCCCGGGCCGCTTCACCCATCAGCTCCACATCCATCCGGAACTCCTTGCCGAACACCAGCTCGCCAACGCCCCGGTCGTTGATGATCCGGCCCAGCAGCATGATCAATTGATCTTCGGTCACGTCGGGAATGGACTCGGCGATGATGAGGCGGTCGTTGACCGTCTTATGCCCCATCATCTGGGCCAGAATCTGAAAGTGCACGTTCTCGCGGCGCATGGCCCAGGCGGTGCTGACAATGGCGTAGAGTCTTGACCATTCCTCTTCGCCCATCTCTTCACGCCATCGGGTGAGCAGCGCCTCGAAATGCGTCACCTGGAGCTTTCCGGCCAGTTTTACGTTTTCCATGATCGCCGGTGTGATGGCCTGGGCATAAGCCGAAAAACTCTCGGCGGTGAATGACCCTTCCCGCAGGATCTTGTCGGTGAATTCGATGTCGCCCTGCAAGATAAGGCGACAGTTCTCCTCCACCTCTTTTGGCATACCCGCGTTGCCCAGGGTCGCCAGGCCGTCTTTGAGCATCCGGTTGAACTCGGTGAGCTTCGGCCGCCAATTGCCGGTTTCCGCGTTAGCAAAATAGGGGGCGATGATTTCGTATACACCCACAATCGTATGAGAGACCGACTTGATCTGCTGATAGAGTTCGGGGACAGGTTCCACGGCAACCTTCTTGCCGTTGCGGCGCAAGATGTACTGTCCGCCGACGCCGTTGAACATGGCCAAGATGACCGGTGACTGCTTCTCGCCCACATACCTCTGCGTATCGGCGTAGTAACGTTGCATGGCCGCATCCAACGCAAACAGTCGCGCCGCCGCCTCTTCGGACTGGCTCATTTGAATTTGCTCGATGGCCGTCGGCGGATCACTCCCGTCAGCCGACGCCACATTCGCCACGACAAGGGCAAGGGCAAGGGCGCCGCAAAAGAGACGACAGGAGGTTTTTATCAAGGGACCGGGTTTCATTCTATTCTCCCTTCCAACAAGTTCCCGCAGATTGAAGCCAGGATTTTAACTCTGCAAGGAGTTGCATCTGACTGATACATCTACAGTCTACCCGATAATCCGAAAAACTCATCATTCAAGGGAATAGCGGGTAGTGAAAAAGTATCATTCCACGATCCGCACGATCTCTACACCGAATTCTACGGTTGGCCTGAATGCGTCACACCCCTCACCCACCGACGTGTGATCCCCCGCAGTGCTGACAACAGTTGAACCGAACGGGACCCGTCACTGCCTTGGCGGGTTTGCCATACTCGTCCCTTGCTGCACCGATCCGAACCGCGCTGGGTACCGCCGCCAAGTTCCGCACGGCATACCGGCCGGGGCGCCATCACGAGGGAGCTTGGGCGCGCGACGATCGTTCGGAGGACAATGAGGACAAGCGGAATGATGAGGATGGACCGCCAGATGGGCGGCGCCCCCTTGCTCAATCCCTGGACCGTCCTATCATACGGTGCAGTGCTATGAGCGACGCGAGTGTAAGAGCGGTGGTTGATCAGGATTCGTCCATGACCTTCACCACCTCGCGCATCCACGCATACATGCCCGGGAATTCGGTGCCCATGACAACCCTGCCAACGACCACGACTTCTTCCACGCTGCGCTTCTTCCAGTGGGCACCGGCGAGCGCCGCTTCCGCCTCACAAACCGGATGTCCGGTGACATCGCGCCCCGCCATTTTTCCGGTGGCGAGCAGGATTTGCAGGCCGCGGCAGATGGTGCCAATGACCTTGTCATTTTCGACGAAACTGGTGGTGAGCTCTTTCACCAGATATGAGTTCCGCAAGGTCTCGCAGGCGCGCCCGCCCGGCAGGATCAGCACGTCGTAATCTTCGGCGGAGACTTCCTCCAGGCCAACGTCGACTCTGAACCGATGGCCCTCCCACTCGGTCACCGCCTGGTACTTCTCATTGATGTCATGAATACAGGTCGTGATGTATTGCCCGTCCACCTTCCCTGGGCTGGTGGTGCAGACTTCGTGCCCCAACATCTTGAGAGCGTGATAAGGGAAAACCAGTTCGTAATCTTCGGTGAAGTCACCACACAGAATAAGAACTCGGCTCCTGGGAAACACTCCCGGCTCGGGTTCGCAGGAATCAGAACGAGGGACACCTCTGGCCACCCAGGTGGACGGCAGAACAAAGCTTCAGGCCATGACCCTGCCACCGATGGCCGAGATCCCGACAGGGCCGATCGGGATCAAGGGCTAGGTACCATTGAGGTGACGCCAAAACCATCGGTGACCGGTCCTCATGCACTCCGGCACCGACCAACGCGCGCCTCGCCCGCCTCGACTAGTCAGAGGCGACTGATGATCTAACGCCTACCGCCGCCGCCATTTGCGATACTTATGGCCATGTTTGCGGTCCGCATGGGCATAGAAGAAATCCATGATCAGCTTCCACGACCGATCAAAGTCATACTCATGCCCCATGTCCGCGCGGCAGTCCAACACGCGTGGCCAACCCCAGTCCCTCGTGCAATAGGTTCGGCAGTCATAGCCCGAACTATGGCGCTTGAAGGAGCGCGCCGGTCTTCTCACGTTGCAGCCATGTGACTTCGCCCAGGACCGCGTGATCCCCGTCGCGCCGGTATAGTAATAGCTTTCGCCGAAAGCGGTCGATGCGGTGAAGCGCGGGTCCTCCCATTCGCCGGGCGGCACGGTGGTGTCCTCGGTTCCCGTGATCACCAGTGCGGGAAGGTTACCTTTTTTCGCTTTCGCCGAGAGATAACCCCGATGGGGCAGCCCGATCAGCGCCGAGATCGCGCGGAACCGCTTGGCGCTTCGCGGATCTTGGCCCAGGTTCCAGGTGTACATGCCGCCGTTGGACCCGCCGACGGCAAAAACGTTGTTCTTGGCGACGCAAAGATTCTGACTGATGTGGTCGACCAGGTTGACCGCGAACATGATGTCGTCGCTTTGGCAATGTGTCCACGAGCAGGTGTTCTTCGCGATCGCATTCTTGTCACCGACCGGGCCGCAGGACTGATAGCTGTAGTCAGGCGTGATGCTGGCATCGCAGACCGGCTGATCTTTGGCGTCCAATCCGTCAGTCGACCCCAGGAACGACCAAGAATTGAAGTTTTCGTCCGGCGCACCGGAGCCAAGGCCGCGCGCCGCAACGAGAATGACGCCCCGGCGCTCGGCCTCGCTGATGACGGCCTCTGAATCGAGAAACTCGTTTTCGTCCCCACCCCAGCCATGAAAGATCAAGACGACGGGCCTCTTGCGCGGCTGTTCCGGATTATAGCTCTCGGGAACATGCACGCGGAATGTGCGATTGATGCCACTTTTAAACGGCAATTCGGCCGCGTAGGTGCCGCTTGTGTATGAGGAGCCGCCCGGCAGGCACGGGTCCTCGGCGAGCGCCGGCGAGGAAATGAGAGCAATGGCCGATGCCACTGTAGCTTGAAATAGTTTTTTCATCATAGAACACCTCCCTACGGCGCCTCTCCAAGAAGGGACATTTTGGGTCGTCTCGCCCATTCCTTCCCGGCACCGCGTGATGAGCATAGGCGCGCGTGTCGTCAAAAACAAGAGAGTCCGTTCGATCAGCCAATTTCCTTTGCCGTCTCACGTTCGATGGTCAGGTATTGGCCACTCATTGAGCCCGCATCCAATCCGTCGATCCGGGCAACCTGCCCCTGAAACCCGGCGGCTACCCTGGCCGGCCGGCGCCCTCTCAAGCCGAACCGCTGGGGCGAAGGCGGCCGTCAGCGAAAGACCGAATGGAATTGACGCCAGGAATGGTATTGCGGATCGTCTTGCACGGGGATTAGAAACACCTGCTATGGAACGGGCGAGAAAAGGCGCTCAAAAAGCTGAAATCCATTAAAGTCACAACCAGGACAAATCAGGCAGTAGTCCAAGAGGAGGCACTCTGTGAATGGCATGGAGGGATTAATTATTCATCCGTTTCGAGGTTTTGGCACAGTCAAGTTTGGGATTGGCACTACCCAACTTAAGGCGCAACTCGGAGAGCCGGACAAAATCGAGTTGGCCTCGGAGGTGCCCGAGGAAAGAGAAATTTGGAAGTACGATAGGATAAAGGCGAATTTTGCCTTCGATGAAGATTTCGAAAATCGCCTTGTCAACATTATCACTGAGTCGGAGGATGCCATCCTCTTTGATGAGCCAGGAATAATCAATAAAAACTATCATGATGTCGCTCAGCGTCTCCGTCTCGATTGTCGCGGAAACATCAGTGTTCACCAATTAGATCCGGTGCTCGGATGGGATCTGGAACTGATCAAACATGGAATCATTTTGAAGTTCTTCCCTACTCTCAATGGACAAGAGTTGGAGGATTGCACATTATCATACGTATTCTGGGCACCCAAATGGAGCGATGAAAAAGACGATTTTATCTGGCCAGAATAATTTACGGACTCAATTGATCCAGCATTTTGTCGCGAAGAGGTGGAGCGTATCGCAACACCTGAAATCAAGACCGCAAATTGGGTTCAGACCCTATATTTGAGTGTCAATTTCAAACCGGACGGCTACCGAACCTGTCTACGAATTGGGATAGGATAGCGTGGAACCAACGAGTAAGGCCGGCGGCATCCACATCTTCAGGTGTCACAAGCTAATCCAATTTCAAAAACGGCCTAATCTCATTGGCAACTTGATCGGGCGCTTCCAAGAGGATGGAGTGCTTCAATCTGGGGAGTATGTGAAGTTGTCCCTTTGCCACGCGCTCGGCAATCAAGCGGGCCATGCGGGGCGTTGAGCCGATGTCGTTTTCGCCGGTCATCACCAGGGTGGGCACCCGGATCTCGGCCAGGCGGTCGGCTAGATCGCTTGATGCCAAGACCCGGTAGGCGGCGGCATAGCAGGCCGGGTCGTTCTGCAAGCTGCGCTGGCGGCGCGCCTCGAGCACTTCGGGATGCTCGGCGATGAAGGCGTCGGTGAACCAGCGCTCCACCGCCTCGGTCAAGTGGGCGCCCGCGCCCTTTTCCGCCAGGGTTCGCGCCCGCCGGGCGACCCGCTCCCGCTCCGCCGGGGTCCTGCCCGCGACCGTGCTGATCAGGATCAGTTTTTCCACCCTTTCAGGATGGGCCAAGGAAAAGGCCTGCGCGATCAAGCCGCCCAGGGAGAATCCCGCGAGAACCGTGGAGCCTATCTGCAAATGGTCCATCAGGTCCCTTAGGTCGGCGACAAAATCGCTCAGCGCGTAAGGGCCCGGAACCTTTTGCGAGCCGCCATGGCCGCGCAAATCATAGCGTAGATATTGGTAGTCCGGCCCCAAGCGCTCGACCACACCGTCCCAACTTTCAAGATAGGAACCGACCCCGTGGATCAGCGTGATGGCCGGCCCGGACCCCGACAGGTCGTAGTGGACATCGCCCAAAGGGCGGGTCAGCATAGCCATTCAGGTATTCCCCAGAACCTTACTGTCCTCGGCCCGCCAGGACAGGGACACCGAAGAGCCGACGGTGACGCTTTCCAAGCCCACCACGTTTGCCTGGACCAGCGCCGTCATTTCCGTCTGGTCGTTGACCCGTACAATAAACTTCCGAGACTGGCCCAGATAAACGATGTCCGTCACAGTCCCCTCGACCCGATTGGCGTCCGCGCCGTCATTGGCGCGGTTAACATGCAGGCGTTCGGGCCGCACCGCCATCACCGCCGCGGACCCGATGGAGAGGTTCCCTTCGGCCCGGCCTCGCAGGGTTTGGGCACCTTCCAACTCCGCAAAGCCATTGTTGTGCCCGGTCACACGCCCTTCGATGAAATTGGACTCACCGATAAAATCGGCCACGAAGCGGGTCGCCGGGTTATCGTAAAGGTCACTGGGCGCGCCGATCTGCTCGATACGGCCTTCGTTGAACACGGCGATGCGATCGCTCATGACCAGGGCTTCTTCCTGGTCGTGGGTCACGTAGAGCACGGTGATGCCCATGTCCCGATGCAGACGCATGATTTCGATTTGCATGTGCTCGCGCAGCTTCTTGTCCAGCGCGCCCAGGGGTTCGTCCATGAGCAGCAAGCGGGGCTCGAAGACCATGGCCCTTGCCAAAGCCACCCGCTGTTGCTGGCCGCCGGAAAGTTGCTTTGGGTAGCGCTCGCCGTGATCCGGCAGGCCCACCAGCGCCAGGACGTCCCGTACTTTTTTGGCGATCTGGGCTTTGTCCAGTTTGCGCATCTCCAAGGGGAAGGCGACGTTGCCGGCAACGGTCATATGGGGGAAGAGCGCATAGTGCTGAAAGACCATGCCGATGTCCCGCTTGTAGGCCGGCAGGGGATCCAGTGGCTTGCCATCCAGGGTCATGGCGCCGCCCGAAACGGACTGGAACCCGGCGACCATCATCAAGGTGGTGGTCTTGCCCGAACCCGACGGGCCAAGAAAGGTGAGAAACTCCCCCCGGCCGATGGAAAGGGTCACATCGTCCACGGCAACGAACTTGCCGAAGACCTTGCGCACCGCCTCCAAGGTTAAGATGGGTTCTGCCATAACTGACCGGACCTCCGATTGAAGCTTGCCGCCCTAAAAGGCGCGCGGCTGATTGCTCTTGCGCCGGGCCAGGCCTTCGAGCAACAGCGCCAATAAGGAAAAAAGGAAAAGCAAGGTGGCGATAGCCGCGATGGTCGGATCCACCGAACCGCGGATGTTGGACCACATCTGCACGGTCACGGGTCGCACCGTGGGGGTGGAGATGAACAAAGTGACCACCAATTCATCAAAGGAAATCACCATCGCAAAGAGCAGGCCGGACAAAACCGCCGGCATGATCAAGGGCAGGGTAATGCGCCGGAAGATGGTGAAAGGCCGGGCGCCCAGGTTTTCCGCCGCGTCTTCCAAGCGGCGATCCACGAGCCCCAAGGCCGTTACCACGGTGGAGAGCACATAGGGAATCGTGAGCACCGTATGGGCGAGCACAAGGCCCGGCACGGTCCCGTAAAGGCCCCAGATGCGAAACACGCCAAAGATCGCCGCCGCCGTGATGATCACGGGCACCACCAAGGGGGCCATCAGAATGCCTTGAATAAAGGCGGTCCCCGGCAGGGTGGACCGGCTGAGCGCCAAGGCCGCGGCCGTGCCGGCCAGGGTCGACAGAATGGCGGTCGGGATCATGACCTGGACGGAGATGTTCAAGGCCCGTAGCCAGGCGGGATCGGTGAAGAACTTGTCGTACCACTGCAGGGAAAAGCCGGGCGGCGGGAAGGACAGGAACTGGGCCGCGCTGAAGGAGATTATCAGGATGATCGCCAAGGGCACGATCATATAGACCACCACCAGGGCGCAGATGACCCCACGCAAGAGGTTCCAGGGGCTGACACGATCCATCTTCAGTTCGAGCTCACTTTTTTTGTCTCAAAAGCGGGCATCAGGACCCACCTTGAACACCTTGTGAACCACGGCGAAAATCAATCCAGTGCCGATCAGCAGGACCACCGCCAGGGCGGACGAAAGGCCCCAGTTGCCGAAATCCGAGATTTGCTGCTGAATGAGTTGGGCGATCATCACGTCCTTGCGGCCGCCCAACAGCGCCGGGGTGATGAAATAGCCCAGGGAGATGATGAAGACCAGCATGGAGCCGGTGACGATGCCGGGCAGGCACAAGGGCAGATAAACCCGCAGGAAGCCCTTGACCGGCGTGGCGCCCAGATTGGCCGCCGCTTGAACGTAAGCATGGTCAATCCGGGTCATCACGGAAAAGAGCGGAAACACCATAAAGGGCAGCATGATTTGAATCATCCCGATCAGCACGCCCGTGCGATTGAACATGAACTTGGCCGGCGTTTCGATGAAACCGATGCCGATCAGCATATCGTTGAGCAGGCCGTTGGGCTGCAGCAACACCATCCAGGCAAAGGTCCGCACCAGGATCGATGTCCAAAAAGGAATCAGCACCACAAAAACCAAGAGCTTTCGCATCAACGGCGGCGCATGCACCATGGAATAGGCCATGGGAAAGCCCAACAACAGGGCACCGATCGTCGTGGCCCCGGCGATGGCGACGGTGTTCCACAGGACCTTGAGGTAAATGACCTTGGCAAAGACCGTCTCATAGTTTTGCAGGCCCCAAGAAGGGTCGGAAAAACTACGGACCAACAGCCAAAAAACGGGATAGGCGAAGACGGCCAAGATCAGGATGCCGGCAGGCAGGACAAGCCATGCAAATCGGTCCCTGGCCAGTTTAGCAAACATCAAAGACCTCTCCGCCGAAGCCACCTATCCCAGATTTGTCATCAAACACGACAGGGAAAGTCAAGGGTGCCGGGCGTTCAGCTTAGCTTCCATTCATTCCAGCGCTCCGTCAAAGGCGTCAGATTCTCCCGCCAATAGTCGGAATTGATGACAAAGCCCTTGGCCGCGTTGTCCGGATTGGTGGACAGCCAGGGTTTAACGGCCTCGTCGATCATGGGGAAGGCGTCCGGGTTGACCGGCGAATAGGCGATGATGTTGGCCATCTTGGCCTGATTTTGGGCCTCGGTCATATAGTTCATGAAGTGCTGGGCCACATCGGCGTTTTTGGCGCCCTTGGGAATGGAGAGGTAGTCGACCGATTGAATGTTCTGGTCCCAAGAGATGTTCACCGGCCCGCCGTTCTTGACCACGTCATAAGCGCGGCCGTTCAAGATCAAGCCGCAAGCCGCCGCCCCGTCGGTGAAGAGCTGCTGGGACTGGGAGTTGCTTGTCCACCAGATGACGTCATCTTTGATGGTATCCAGTTTGGCAAAGGCCCGGTCCACGTCCAAGGGATAAAGCGCGTCCGGGCTCACGCCGTCCGCCAGCAAGGCCTGTTCCAAGGTGGGATAGACCCGGTCCCGCAAGGTACGCGTGCCGGGATACTTTTTCAAATCGAAGACGTCTGCCCAGTTCTTGGGATGATCGTCACCGGGAAAGGCATCGGTGTTGTAGCCCACGTTGTAGGACCAAACGATGCAGCCAATGCCGTACTCATGCACGAACTTGGGATCGACCCGGCTGGTATCCACAATCGAGGTATCGATCTTTTCAAACAGTCCGTCCTGCGCATTGGCAAAGAGGAAGATATCCGTGACGTCCACCACATCCCAGACCGGATCGCCCGCCTCGACCATGGCCCGGAGCTTGGCGCCGTTCATGGGCCCGTCTTGAATCACCTCGACACCGGTCGCTTCGGAAAAGGGATCGCAATAGGCGACCTTCTGGGCTTCCTGGTAGGAACCGCCCCAGCTGGCAAAAGCCATCTCCCTGCCTTTCAGGTCCTCGGCGAAAGCTAGGGACGTGAGACTGCCGGTCGCGCCCAGGAAGCCCAAGGCGCCAGCCGATTGCAAGAGGGCGCGCCGGGACAGACCCCCGTCCGCCGAGATCTGATCCTTGGCCTCATGTACATTCGTCAATTTTGTTTTTTTCATCATCTACCCTCCACTGTGGTCCACTCATTGATTTAACAAACCCGCCGGCCTCTCCGGTCAGGCGATACTCTTTACTTCGGTTTTGTTCTTGAAGTGCGGGATAACCTTTTCATTGAAGAGCTCGAGGGAGCGCAGCGCCACCTCATGGGGGAGCCCGAAGCACGCACCATATAGGAAGTGATCGACGCCGGCCGCCTTGTAGCGCTCGAGTTTTTCAATGACCTGATCGGGGGTGCCGAAAATCATGTTTTCGTGCAGCGCCTGGGGGGCATAGTCGCCCTTGTCGGCCACCACACTGTAATCGACGGGCTCGGGAAAGCCGTTTTTGACCGTGCCTAAATTACGAAACAGGTTTTCGAAATAACGGCCGAAATTGGTTGTTGCCCGTACCGGAATCTCCCAATCATCCGGATTGTCGTAAACACAGACCCGCCGCAGCATCATATGTTCCGGCCGTGGCACCTGCGGATTGTTTCGCACGGTTTCCTCGAAGCGGTTGCAAAGGGTGATGACCTCCTCATGGGGCCGCTGCAGGGGCGTGGACATGATGTGACAGCCGTTCTTCACCGCGAAATCAAAGGTATTGGGGTCCCGGGCCGCGACCCAGAGCCGGGGGTGGGGTTTCTGCAGGGGCTTGGGGACCGAGGTCACCGAGGGGAACTGCCAAATGTCCCCATCATGGGCGTAGTCACCTTTCCACAGCTCCTTTACCACCGGGATCAACTCACGCAGGTACTTGCCGCCCTCGCCTTGGGGCATGCCACCGGCCATGCGATCGAATTCATATTGGTAAGATCCCCGGCCGAATCCCACTTCCAGCCGGCCGTCCAGCAGAATATCCGACAAAGCCGCTTCGCCCGCCAGGCGGATCGGGTGCCAGTAAGGCGCAGAGACCACCGCCGTGCCCAAGCGGATGTTTTTCGTATGCTGTCCCCAATAAGTGAGAAGCGTAAAGGGATTGGGGGCGATGGTGACTTCAATGGTATGATGCTCGGCCGTCCAGGCAACTTCGAAGCCGCCTTGGTCGGCCAGTTTCACAAGCTCAAGGCAGCGCGCCGCCACGTCCCGTACTTCCGTTTGCGGACTAAATCGATCCATATTGACGACAATTGAAAACTTCATTTTTCAGACTCTTCTTTTCCGCTATCTAAACGCATGACAAAGGGATCTTGTGTGGCCCCCGAATGGTCGATAATGACCGATTTCAAGCGGCTGTATTCGCGCATGGCTTCAAAACCGTTGTGCTTGCCATAGCCGCTTTCCTTGAACCCGCCGGCCGGGGACATGACCGCGGGGGAGCGGTAGGTGTTGACCCAAACCGTCCCGGCCTCGACCCGGCGGGCGAAACGAATGGCCCGGTCGATGTCCTTGGTCCAGATGCCCGACGCCAGGCCGTAGGCGGTGTCGTTCGCCAGGGCGATCAGTTCTTCTTCATCATCGAACTTCAGCACGCCCGCGACGGGGCCGAAAATTTCTTCGCGGGCAATGCGCATGTCATTGGTGACATCGGCAAAAACCGTCGGCTCGAAATACCAGCCGCCTTCTAATGCGTCGCCTCGGGGCTGTTTGCCGCCAGCGACGAGACGGGCGCCGTCCTCCTGGCCGTAGGCCACGTAGCGGCTCACCTTTTCCAGCTGAGCCTTCAGCGCCAGCGGCCCCAATTGCGTGCTTTCATCTTGCGGTGTCCCGATTTGAATGGCCTCGCTGCGGCTTTGAAGCCGCTCCACCACCTGGTCGTAGATGGGGCTTTGGACAAAACAGCGGGAACCGGCAATGCAGGTCTGGCCGGCGGCGGCGAAAATGCCCGCCACCACTCCATTCACGGCCCGCTCCAGGTCCGCGTCGGCGAAGACCACGTGGGGCGACTTGCCGCCCAGCTCCAGATTGCAAGGGATCAGGCGTTGCCCCGCGTTGGCCGCGACCTTCCGGCCGGTCTCCGTGCCGCCAGTAAAAGCAATCTTCGCCACGCCGCCGTGACGGGTCAGTGCATCGCCCGTGGAATGGCCATGACCGGTGACCACATTAAAAACACCGTCGGGAAATCCGGCCGCCTTGACCAACTCGGCAAAAGCCACCGCCGAGGCCGAGGTATGTTCCGAGGGTTTGACCACGACGGCGTTTCCCACGGCCAAG
>JANQKX010000183.1 GCA_028280915.1 Kiloniellaceae bacterium | reverse complement strand
CGAGGTCATCGCCCCGGTGGCCTACTGCGCCGAACGCAGCATCTGCATCGACACCACCGCCGCCGGCGGCAACGCCACCCTGCTCAGCGCGGCCGAAGGATAAGGGCGTACAGGTCCAGGAGGGCTATTTGCGCCCCTCGGGGAAGGTGAAATCGGGCAGGGAGTAAAAGGCTTGGCGCAGAGCCTCGCCCCACTGGTTGGAAATGCGGGAAAAATAAAGGTCGTGCCGTTCGATGCGCAGCTCCCGCCCGACCTTGAAGCTGTCGGTCTCGTAGATCTGCAGATCAAAGGGCAGGCCGACGGAGAGATTGGCCTTGAGCGTCGAATCGAAGGAGACCATCAGCAGCTTGACCGCGTCCTCGAAACTCATGTCCGGGTCATAGGCCCGCACCAGGATGGGGCGGCCGTACTTGGTTTCGCCGATCTGGAAAAAGGGCGTGTCCGACGAGGCTTCGATAAAGTTGCCTTCCGGGTAGATCATGAAAAGGCGCGGCTCCCCGCTGCCCAACTGGCCGCCGATGATGATGGAGGCGTTGAAGCTGGAGTCCGCCTGCTGCCCGGCCACGTCGTTGGAGCGGATCACATCCCGCAGGGTTTCCCCCACCAAGCGGGCGACCTGAAACATGGAAGGCGCCTCGAAGATGGAGGGGCGGCGTTCCTCCGGCGCCTTGGCACGCTCGTCCAAGAGGCTCATGACCGCCTGGGTGGTGGCCAGGTTGCCCGCGGTCATCATGGTGATCAGCAGCTCGCCCGGCTTGCACCAGGTACGCATTTTGCGAAAGACGGAGATGTTGTCCACACCCGCGTTGGTCCGGGTATCGGACATGAAAACCAGGCCCTTATTGAGCCGCATACCCACGCAATAGGTCATTCCCCAACCACTTCCCGACTTTGACACCCCGGCTTTCTCGGTATTAGGGGCGCACCTTTATTGTTGAACCTGCCCTTTACTGTTGAACCTGTAAGGACACGGTCATCGTCTCCGCCATGTCCCCAAAACGCACGCCGGAGACCGGCGCCGCCTCTTGATAGTCCAAGCCGGTGGCGACGGCCACATAACGTTCGTCGGGGCAGATGCCGTTGGAGACATCAAACCCAATCCAGCCGATTCCCTCAATGAAAACCTCCGCCCAGGCGTGCCCGGCATCCTGGTCCACCCGGTCGTTCATCATCAAGTAGCCGCTCACGTAGCGGGCGGGCATGCCCATCAGGCGGGCGGCGCAGATCAGGGCATGGGCGTGGTCCTGACAAACCCCCTTGCCGGCGACGATTGCTTCTTCGGCGCCAGTTTGCACCTCGGTCGTGCCGGTTTCGTATTTGATTTTTTCCGCCAACATACGGGAGAGGGCGTGCACCTTGTCCAAATCGCTGTCGAAATCCGACCCCAGTTCACGGACCAAGGCCCGCATCCTGGGTCCGGGCTTGGTCAGTTCCGTCACCCGCTGAAAGTACCACAGGGGCGCGCAGCCGCCGTGGACACCGACCACGCCCGACTTGTCGATGGTCTCCACCTCCCCTTCGCACAGCAAGGTGATTTCGTGCAGGTTGGGCTCCAAGCTCACCAGGGTGACACGGTTGTTGTTTTGATCGTCGAACTCCACTTCCTTGCGGCCGCCCTCGATCTCGATGACCCAGTTGAGGACCTTTTGCCCGGCCCGTTCCTTGGGCGTCTTGCGCAGCTGCTGCAGGGCATAGGGCACGGGCGCGTCGTATCGATAGTGGGTGCGGTGGGAGATTCTCAGACGCATGGTGCTATCCGGTTTGGGGCTATCCGATAAAGCGATAGTTCGTTTCGATTTCCCGGCCAAGCTGGTTGTTGTCGCGAATGAATTCCTCGACGAACTCGTGTAGGCCGGAATCCAAAATGGTGTCAATGGTATGGCCGGCCAGACGCTCCCGGATGGTCATGGCCTGGTCATGGCAGTTGTTGCGAAAACCATAATCGTCGGCCAGGTAGTTCAAATTCCGGTAAATCTTCTCGTAACAAAAGGCCAGGGAGCGGGGCATGCTGAGATCGAGCAGCAAAAAATCGGCGATGCTGCGGGCGTTGATCTGGCCGCCGTAAAGCCAGCGGTAGGAGCGATAGGCCGACACCGACCGCAAAATGGTCTCCCACTGCACATTGTCAAGGGAGGTGCCCACATAGGATACCGAAGGCAGCAGCACATAATACTTCACGTTCAGGATACGGGCGGTGTTGTCGGCCCGCTCCAAAAAAGTCCCCAGTCGGGCGAAGTCATAGATGTCGTTGCGCAGCATGGTGCCGTGCAAGGCCCCGCGCACCAGAGCACCCTGTTGCCGGATGGTCGCCAGGACCTGGGGCAAATCCCGCTCGTTGATGGGCCGGGCCAAGAGATCCCGGAACAGGATCCAGGTTTCGTTGACCGCTTCCCAAACCTCGCGGGTCAGGGCCGTGCGCACCATGCGGGCGTTGTTGCGCGCCGCCTCGATCACCGAGATCACGCTGGAAGGGTTTTGCTTTTCCCGCAGCAGGAAGTTGACCACCTGGGCGCCGCTGAAGGTATCTTGCCGGGCGAGATAGGCCTCGCGCGACCCGGTCACGGTGACGATGGAGGACCATTCGTCCTCGGCCGCCGCCGAGCGGGTCAAGGCAATGCGGAAACCGGCCTCGATCAAGCGGGCGGTGTTTTCGCTCCGCTCCAGATAACGGAACATCCAAAAGAGGCCGCCCGCGGTTCTGCCAAGCATGGGCCTATTCCTCCAACACCCAGGTGTCCTTGGTGCCGCCGCCCTGGCTGGAATTGACCACCAGGGAGCCCTTCTTCAAGGCCACGCGGGTCAGGCCGCCGGGGACCAGATCGATGCGGTTGGGCGAGACCAAGACAAAGGGGCGCAGGTCCACGTGGCGCGGCGCCAGCCCCTGGCGGGTCAGCACGGGCACGGTGGAAAGGGCAAGCGTGGGCTGGGCGATGTAGTTGGCCGGCTTGGCCTTGAGCTTTGCGGTAAAGGCGGTGATCTCCTTCTTGCTCGCCGCCGGCCCCACCAGCATGCCGTAGCCGCCCGATCCATGCACCTCCTTGATGACCAATTCGCTGATATGGTCCAACACATAGGCGAGCGCGTCCTTCTCGCCACAGCGCCAAGTGGGGATGTTGCCCAGGATCGGCTTTTCGCCGGTATAAAATTGCACGATTTCCGGCATATAGGAATAGATCGCCTTATCGTCGGCGATGCCGGTGCCCGGCGCATTGGCGATGGTGATGTTGCCGGCCCGGTAGATGTCCATCACCCCGGGCACGCCCAAGACCGACGCGGGATTAAAATTCAACGGGTCCAGGAAGTCGTCGTCCACCCGGCGGTAGAGCACGTCAATGGGCTGAAAGCCCCGGGTGGTGCGCATAGCAACCCGCCCGTCCACCACCTTCAGGTCACTGCCCTCCACCAGATCCACGCCCATTTGATCGGCCAGGAAGGAATGTTCAAAATAGGCCGAGTTGTGAATGCCCGGTGTGAGAATGGCCACCACCGGCCGGCCGGGGCAGCTGTCCGGTGCGCAGGCGCTCAAGGAGCGGCGCAGGTGCTCGGGATAATTGCTGACGTTCTGCACTTTGTTCGTGGTGAAAAGCTCGGGGAACATGTGCAGCATGGTCTCCCGGTTTTCCAGCATGTAGGACACCCCGGAGGGGGTGCGGGCATTGTCCTCCAGCACATAAAACTCGTCTTCGCCCGTGCGCACGATATCCACCCCGACGATGTGGGTATAGACCCCGCCGGGCGGCGACACACCGATCATCTGGGGCAGGAAGGCCTCGTTGCCGGTGATCAGCCCGGCCGGCACGCGGCCGGCGCGCAGGATCTCCTGGCGGTGATAAACGTCGTAGAGAAAGGCGTTGATGGCCCGCACCCGTTGATCGATGCCGCGGGCGAGCCGGGCCCACTCACGGGCCGAGAGAACGCGCGGCACGATGTCAAAGGGGATCAACCGCTCGGTCGCTTCCTCGCGCCCATAGACGTTGAAGGTGATGCCCGTGCGCCGGAAAAAGCTTTCCGACTCCTCCGCCTTGCGGCGCAACCGGGCCAGATCTTCCTCCTTGATCCAGTCATCGTAGCGCCGGTAAGGGGGCCGAATCCGCTCGGGGGATTCGAACATTTCGTCAAAGGGAGGGTCATCCTCAGCCATATGACAAGACTATTTCATTTTGCCGTTTGTGCAAGCAAAGGGCGTCGCCGGGCCGCGGAAAATTCTTCTTGAACCATCAATTGCTTAAAATGTATGCAGTGACGCTTCCAATTGCCTTGCCCGGCATCAATCCGGGCCATAACGTGAAGCCTATCTTGGTCCGATGGTTCAACAAAACCACCGATCGGGATGCGGGCCAGGGGCCTGGAGCGGAATGAAATCGGGCTCTTTCATCGAGCCAATTAGAAAAGGATGCGGCCCTATGCGGAGCCATGCACAAGCGGTAGTTATCGGGGGCGGCCTGGTCGGCTGTTCCATCCTCTATCATTTGACAAAATTGGGCTGGCGCGACGTGGTGCTGCTGGAGCGGGACGAACTGACCTCGGGCTCCACTTGGCACGCGGCCGCGGGCATCCACGGCCTGCACGACAACAACAACATCAGCCGCATTCAACATTACACCATGACCCTCTACAAGGAATTGGAGGAGGAAACCGGCCAGGGCTGCGGCGTGTTCCAGCCGGGCAGCTTGTACCTGGCACAGACGGAGGAGCGGGAGCACCAGCTGCGCCTGCAGGAAGCCAAGGCCAAGTACTACGGTCTGAACTTCTACGAGGTGGGCCGGGACGAGGCCGAGCGCCTGCACCCCCTGGTCAATTTCGACGGCATCCGCTGCATCATGTTCGAGCCGGAAGGCGGCAACGTGGACCCCTCGGGGGTCACCAACGCCTATGCCCAGGGCGCGCGCAATCGGGGCGCCGAAATCCACCGCTTCACCCCGGTGACCGCCACCGTCGCCCAGCCCGACGGCACCTGGGTGGTGGAAACCCCCAAGGGCAACATCAAGACAGATTGGGTGGTCAACGCGGCCGGCCTCTGGGGCCGGGAAGTGGCGGCCATGGCCGGCCTGGAACTGCCCCTCATGCCCACCGAGCATCAGTACTTTGTCACCGAAACCATCCCGGAAATCGCCGCCATGGACCGGCGCCTGCCGTCCATCGCCGACCGGGACGGGGAATACTACCTGCGCCAGGAAGGCTTGGGTCTCTTGGTCGGTGCCTATGAGCGGGACATGCGTTTCTGGGCCGAGGACGGCACCCCGCCCGATTTCGGCCACGACCTGTTCCCCGACGACCTGGAGCGTATCGAGGAAAACCTCATGCGGGCCATCGATCGCCTGCCCGTGGTGGGCGAGGCCGGCATCAAGCGGGTCATCAACGGCCCCATGATCTGGGCGCCGGATTCCAGCGCCCTTTACGGCCCGGTCCCCGAACTGAAGAACTATTTCTGCTGCAACGGCATCATTCCGGGCTTTTCCCAGTCCGGCGGCCTTGGCCTCTTGTCGGCGGAATGGATCATCACCGGCGAGCCCCACCTGGACATGTTCGGCTGGGACCTGGCCCGCTATGGCCACTGGGCCGGCGCCGCCTTCACCAAGGCCCGGGTCGGCGACCAATACGCCCACCGCTTCGCCATCCACTTCCCCAACGAGGAACGGGACGCGGGCCGGCCGGTGCGGACCCGCCCGGTTTACGAGCGGCAAAAGCAGATGGGGGCTTTTTTCGGCCTAAACTACGGCTGGGAGCACCCCCTGTGGTTTGCCGACAGCCCCGAGGAGGCCCAGGACACCAAAGGCTTCACCCGGCAAAACTGGTTCGAGCCCGTGGGCGACGAGTGCCGCATGCTGCGCCGGACGGCCGGCATCATCGACATCTCCAACTTCGCCAAATATGCCGTCCGCGGCCCGGGCGCCGAGACCTGGCTGAACCAGGTGTTCGCCA
>JANQKX010000097.1 GCA_028280915.1 Kiloniellaceae bacterium | reverse complement strand
GTGGTCTTGACCCACTCCATCCACATGTCCACCTGGGCCCGGGCCACCAGATCATCCGGCCAAAACGCCGTGTCGCCGTATCGCGCGGCCAGATAGCGGTTCACCGCGTTGGATTCCCACAAGACCGCGTCGCCGTCCTCGAGAACGGGGATCAGGCGGTTGGGGTTAAGGGCACCGAACTCAGGGGTGTCCAAGCCGCCGAAAGCGCCGCCCACGTCGATCCGTTCGCATTCCAGGCCCAACTCGCCCAGGCACCACATCACCGCCTGCACGTTGCTGGACGTGGCTCGGCCCCATAGTTTTCTCACGCTGGCTCCCCCTCGCTATGACTTCTTCACTGTGGCAGGGCGGACGTTCGCTTTCTGATCTCCCCGTCCGGATCACAAGAATGTTGTTTCGCTTAAAAATATTCCAAGGGAAAATGGCGAAACAACGGCCATTTTGCTAGCCTTCCACTTTACTTACCGGAGGGCGCGGCATGAGCGGAGGCCAAAAGCACGAATTCATGGGCAGTCATGGCGGCCGCTTGGCGGCCCGTCTGGATCTGCCGAGCGGCGGGGCGGTCAAGGCTTATGCCTTGTTTGCCCATTGTTTCACCTGCACCAAGGACATTTTTGCCGCCGCGCGCATCGCCAACGGTTTGGCGGAGCAGGGAATTGGGGTGCTGCGCTTTGATTTCACCGGCCTGGGGCACAGCGAAGGGGAATTCGCCAATACCACCTTTTCCTCCAACGTGGAGGATTTGGTCCGGGCCGCCGATCACATGCGCGATCATTTAGAGGCGCCGAAAATCCTGATCGGGCACAGCCTGGGCGGGGCGGCGGTCCTGGCGGCGGCGGGCCAGGTGCCGGAATCCGTGGCCGTGGCGACCATCGGGGCGCCGGCGGATCCGGGCCACGTGACCCATTTGTTCCAAGATTCCCGCGCGGAAATCGAGGCCAATGACGAGGCCGAGGTGCTGCTCGCCGGGCGCAGCTTTCGCATCAGGAAGTCCTTTATCGAGGATATCGAAAACCGGAAGTTGGAAAGCGCCATCGGTGGGCTGAAGAAGGCCTTGATTGTGTTTCATGCCCCGCGGGACGAGACCGTGGGCATCGAAAACGCCGGGCAAATCTTCAGCGCCGCCAAGCACCCCAAGTCCTTCGTTTCCCTGGACGATGCCAACCACCTTTTGACTCGCCGCTCGGATGCCATCTACGTGTCCCGCGTCCTGGCGGCTTGGGCCACCCGCTTTGTGGACGGTGCGGCGCAGGAGCCGCCGCCGCTTGTGGCCCGGCCGGGTAGCGTGGTGGTGCAGGAGACGCGGGAGGGCCGCTTCACCCAGCGCATCGCCGCCGGCCCCCACCAATTGCGGGCCGACGAACCTGAATCCTATGGCGGCCTGGACAGCGGTCCCAGCCCCTATGATCTGCTGCTGTCCGGCTTGGGTGCCTGCACCGCCATGACCTTGCGCATGTACGCGGACCGGAAGAACTGGCCCCTGGAACAGGTGACCGTCACCCTGAAGCACGACAAGATCCACGCCCAGGACTGCGAAGACTGCGAAACCAAGGCGGGGAAGGTGGACGTGATCGACCGCCATATCGTCATCAAGGGGGATCTGGACGACGCCCAGCGGCTGAAACTGCTGGAAATCGCCGACAAATGCCCGGTTCACCGCACGCTTGAAAGCGAAATTAAGGTGACGACCCGCCTGGCGTAACAAACCCCGCCGCAAAAGAGGTGAGAATGATCCTATCTACTAGGCCATTTGCACCCCAGTTTCACCCGAGTTTGCTGTTTGTTCTGTAAGGGCAAAAAGCTGGACAGACAGCTAAGTAGCTGATAATTATTGGAAATTTAGGATTTCTTGTATGCCCCGCGCACCGAAAGGTGCGCCCTACCTGGGCGCTGTAGAGCGCCTACCTGGCAATGCTTGAGAATAGGTCAGTTGCCTTATCAGGAGATAAAGATCCTTCGTTAATTGGCAAAAAAGACAAAAAACTGCGGTGGCGGAATTGTCGTACAGAAATTGCTAATGAATTTGCCGCAAGCTTGGCGCTGTTTCCTCATCTTCCGGCACGAATACCCGTCCAAATGGCCTCTCTTTCCTCCGACCAGGTCCAGCTCCAGCTAAACGACGCCGGGCAGGACAAAAAGATCAAGATCGCCGAGCGTCTGGGCACACAACTCGACCAGGCAAGCGGTGAAATCGATTGCAAGATTGCCGAGGAAGTGGCGCGCCAATTGGCGCAAGACGCGGTGGAAGTGGTACGCGCGGCCCTCTCCAAAGGCGTGCGGCACAGCAAGTTCCTGCCCAAGGACATCGCCTTTATGCTGGCCTTCGATCTGGAATCCGTGGCGGTTCCTTTTTTGGAGGTCACCCAGATCTTTTCCACCGAGGAACTGTGCCAGATTGCCCGCGAGGCGGAACACTACGCCAAGGCCGCCCTGGCGCGGCGGGCCGGGGTGCCCCGAGAGGTGGCGGAGATTTTGGCCGACTGCGGCAACCAGGAAACGGCCGGCGACTTGCTGGACAACGCCACGGCCGAGCTGTCCGAGGACGCTTTTCTTTCCGTTCTCAATCGATTTGACGAGACTTCGGGCCTGTTCGAGAAAATCGTCGACCGCCACATATTGCCACCGGCCATCGTGGTGCAGCTCATTCCCCGCATTTCCAGCGCGGCGGCGCAGAAATTATCGCTAAAATACAAGAGACTGGGAGACTTTCTGCACCCCGTCGAGGAAGAGGCGAAGTTTGACGCCATCCTGGCCATGATCGGGCGCACGGACCCGGCTGATATGGCTTTTCTGGCCGGGGGCATGGCGGCACGTAATGAACTTTGCCCCCAATTGATCTATTTTGCCCTGAAACGGAATTGCGGGCGATTTTTTCTCGCCGCCCTGGCCGCCTTGGCCGAATTGCCTTTGAAAAAGGTAGAGGAGGCCTTTTTTGTCGGCACCATCGAGCAGCGTCAGATGATTTACAAGGCGGCGCGCGTTTCCCACGGAATCGTTCCCTTGTTGGAATCTGAATTCGATCGTCTGCGCATGGCGGCGGCGGAAAACGGCGGAAATCAAGCCTTGGCCGGCTAAGGGCCTCAACTCAAGCTAACCCCATCCGCTTAGGCCCCGCGCGCGCTTTTGGCCGTCGCTCCGAGCGTGCGCGGGTGTTGACGATCTTTTAGGCTTTTGCGGTTAACGATAACCCATGGCACAGGATCTTCACCTACAAGACCTCCATTTCCCGGATATCCCGTTCAATGGTCCGAGCGATGCAGGTCCGCGTTTCCTGGCCCTGTTGCGGGGCGACCTGCCGCTGGCGCAGGTAACTTGGATCTATGGCTTTGCGGGCAGCATCATCCTGGCCGCCCCGATCAATTTCATTAATGCCGCGGCCATCGAAATTCAGCCCGGGACCGGGGGCCATGCCCTTTTCCTGGCCTATTGTTTGTTCCTGGTGACCTATGCGGCCCTCGTTTCCGTCGGCATGTGGCGCGCCGCCGGCCGCTTTGCCGGTTGGAAGCTATGGGCGCTTTCGGCCCGCCTCACCGCGGCCTTGGTCTTGGCAACCCTGGCCGCTGCCTTTTTGATCGGCCTTCTGGCCTGACAGGCCGGCGATACCACAGCCTCCAATCCCAGCCTCCCCAGTCCCAGCCTCCCCAATCCCAGTTCCAGGGGCGAATTTGGCTGACAGCTCCGCAACCAGCTGCCAATCTCTTTCGGAGATTTGGCTCTAACGCTGGGGGTATGGGGTGGCGAACGACGCAAGCGGGACCGGCAGGGTGCGGAACCGGAAGGATTTCGCGGCACGCTACAACCTGGCGGACCCCAGGCCTTATTTCACCGGGCTGCGGGACGCGGACTACCGCCTGCCCGCTGTCGCTTGCCGGTTTCTGCTCCAGAGCGCCGCTCAGATTGCCCAACACAGGCACACGCCCCGCCTGCGGGTCTTGGATTTTGCCGGCGGCTACGGGGTGAACGGCGCCCTGCTGGCCCATAAGACGGATCTGGCCGAGATCTACGACCGCTTCGCTCTGACGGAAAGCGGCTATGGCCCGGATCTGTTCCAGGCGGACCGGCGTCATTTTGCGGCGCGCCGGCGGCCTGAAGCGCTTTTCGAGGTCCATGGCCTGGATATCGCCGAACAGGCGCTCGCTTATGGGGTTGAGATGGGGTTTTACCAGGGCGCCTTCGCGGAGAACCTGGTAAGTGATGCACCCAGCCCCGCTCTGGCCAGTCATCTCAAAGAAGTGGATGTGGTGATGGAGACCGGTGCCCTGGGGGAAACCTTGCCGCCGTCATTCCATGCCATTCTTTCAACGTCGGGCCCGAAGCGGCCCTGGATATTGCTGGCGTCTCGGCCGGACGTGGACGACGGGCCCCTCAACCAGGTCTTTCAACGACACGGCTACACCGTCGAGCTTTGCACCGCGGCGCCCTTTCGCTATCGCCGCCTGGCCAGCGCGCAAGAGCGGACCGAAATTTTCCGCAACACGGCGGCCCTGGGCCGCGATCCCGAGGCCGCTTTCCGCGATGACTATTTTTGGGTCGATTTGTTGCTGGCCCGGCATCAGGATACGGTTCACGCCTTGCCCATGACCGATCTGGTGGGGCAGGGGCTCCGGATTGACTGACCCGGTTTTGCGGAAAGGCAGGCTTTCGTGTCCCTAAAGAGCATCTTGCTGGCCCTGCTCGTGCCCTTCACCTGGGGCTTGGGGGTGACCTATGCCAAGGCGGGCCTGGCGGAGTTCCCGCCGCTCTTGCTCATGGGCCTTCGCTTTACCCTGGCCGCCTTGATCCTGGTCTGGTTCGTGCCCGTGCCCCGGGGCTTTATGATGCGGATTTTCTGGATTGCCCTGATCAGCGCCACCGTGCAGTACGGCCTGACCTTCACCGGCCTCACCTACATCGACGCCTCCCTGGCGGTGATCGTGGTGCAGCTCGAGGTGCCCTTCGCCATCCTGCTGGCGGTGATCTTTTTCGGCGAGCGCCTAAACCTGCAACGTGTCACCGGTTTGCTGCTGGCTTTCGGCGGGGTCGCCTTGATCGCCGGCCGGCCGGCCCATCAGGACCACCTCTGGCCCATCTTCCTGGTGATGGCCGGCGCGCTGACCTGGGCCGTGGGTCAGATGATGGTCAAGGGCTTGGGCGGCCGGGTCGGCGGCTTTGCCCTGACCGCCTGGGTCGGGGTCTTCGCCGGCCCGCAAATGTTGCTGGCCTCCACGTTACTGGAGGGAAATCCGTTGGTGTCGCTTGAAAACGCCACCTGGCTGGGCTGGTCGTCGGTGCTTTACCTGGCGGTGGTCATGACGGTCATCGGCTATGGCGCTTGGTACCATGTCCTGGCCCACAATCCGGTCAATAAAGTGGCGCCTTTTTTGCTCCTGCTGCCTGTGACCACAGTCTTGGGCAGCATGCTCTTTCTCGGCGAACGGCCGGGTCCCATGGTCCTGATGGGGGGCGCCATTGTTATCGCCGGGGTGGCCCTGGTCATCCGAGCGCCCGAGCGGGCCGCCGCGTCAAAGAGCCCATGAAGGCCCTTCGATACGGATGGCGAAAATTATCTGATATCTGTCGGTTTTGTCGGCATGCCGCTCAGCCAATTGCCCGACAGTGGCAGGGTGATCCAGGCCGATCCGGCCGAGCGTTTCTCAACTGCTTCGGGCGTTAACTCGGGTGTTGCCCCGGCACTTGCCCCTTGGAGGTGGAAAATGAGCTTATTGCAGCAAGACCTCAGCACGATTAAAGCGAATTTCGATCCGGCGGCGGCGGATGATTCCTCGTCCCTGCCGGGCTTCTGCTACACGCAAGATCGATACCTGGAAGCCGACCGCCAGGCCATTTTCAACAAGACCTGGCAGTTCGTTTGCCATCAGGAACGCCTGCGCAAGCCCGGTCAGTATTATGCCTTCGACATTCAAGGCCAGCCGCTTTTTGTGGTGCGCAATCGCGATGGCGACTTGCGGGCCTTTTATAATGTGTGCAAGCACCGCGCCCACGCCCTGGTGCAAGGCGAGGGGCGGGCCAACGTGATCACCTGTCCTTATCATGCCTGGGCCTACAGCTTGGACGGCGAGCTGAAAAACGCACCCCACACCAAGCATCTCAAGAATTTCGATAAGCGTGAGATCTGTCTCTCCTCGGTGCAGGTAGAGCTCTTCTGTGGCTTCGTCTTCGTCAATCTGGATCCCAAGGCGCCGTCCCTTGCCGAACAAAGCGGTAATCTGGCCCAAGAGATCCACGAATGGGTGCCGGACCTGGACCAACTGACCTTTGCCCACCGGCTGACCTTCGACATCAAGTCCAACTGGAAGAACGTGGTGGACAACTTCCTGGAATGTTACCACTGCCACGTGGCCCATAAGGATTTCGCCTCTTTGGTGGAAATGGACACCTATAAGGTCGTCACCCAAGGCATCTATTCCAGCCACATGGCCAAGGCGGGCAACGTGGACAACTCCGCCTACAAGATCGACGACGCCTCGGTGACCGATCATGCGGTGTGGTGGCTGTGGCCCAACATCTGTCTCATGCGCTATCCCGGCGAGGGCAATTTCATCGTCTTGAATGTGATCCCGACCGGTCCCGAGACCACCTTCGAGACTTATGATTTCTACTTTCTGCAGGATCATCCCAAGCCGTCGCAAATGGAAGCCATCGACTATCTGCGCGACGTCTTGCAGCAGGAAGACATCGACATCGTGGAATCCGTCCAGCGGGGCATGCGCACACCGGCCTTTCAACAGGGCCGCTTCGTGACCGACCCGGAAGGCAGCGGGCTCTCCGAACACGGGGTGCACCACTTCCACGGCCTGGTCATGGAGGCTTATGAGAAGCATTTGGCCTGACCCCACAAGCAATCAACAAAAGGAAAAAGGTCATGAGCGAGCAAGGTAACCTGGCCGGAAAGGTGGCTTTGGTGACCGGCGGTTGCGGCGGTATCGGCCAAGCCATCTGCCGCCGCTTCGCCAAGGAGGGCGCCGAGGTTTTTGCCGCCGACGTGGCGGCGCCGGCGGGTGATCTGCCGGCCGGTGTGCGCTACTTGCCTTTCGATGTGACCGACGAGGCGGCGGTCCTGGCGGCCTATCGGACGGTCGAGGACGCTTTCGGCAAGCTTCACGTCTTGGTCAACGCCGCCGGGATCGAAATCGAAAAGACCATCGAGGAAACTTCGCTGGCGGAATGGAACCGCATCTTCGCCATCAATACCACGGGTACTTTCCTGGCCTCAAAGCATGGCTTGCCCTTGATGCGCAAGGCGGGCGGCGGCTCCATCGTCAATTTCGGCTCCTACGACGGCTTCATCGCCGATCCGGGCTTGGCAGCCTACTGCGCCACCAAGGGGGCGGTGCACGCCTTGACCCGGGCCATGGCCTGCGATCACGGCCCGGAGAACATTCGGGTCAACGCCATTTGCCCGGGCTATATCGACACGCCCATGCTGCAGTCGTTTTTCGGTTCGGCCGGCGATATCGAAAGCCTGAAAGAAGAAGTGCGCCGGGTGCATCCGGTGGGTTACTACGGCACGCCCGACGACGTGGCCAATCTGGTCAACTGGCTGGCCGGGGACGAGGCGCGCTACGCCTCGGGCCAGCTTTGGGTTCTGGACGGCGGCCTGACCGCCCAGGTTCAACAGATGCGCGTCTAGAGCAAACACAGATCAGGTGCGAGCGCACCTGGCCTGTTGTTTCGCTCTAACTTGTTAAATTGTAGAGCAGATCTCAGGCCAATTGGATCGTAAAACGATTCCAATTGATCTGAGAGCCGCTCTGGATCCCGAGGAGGACACCATGGCCAAAAACAAAAACGTCATTGTCACCTGCGCGGTGACGGGCGGCATTCATACGCCCACCATGTCTCCTTATCTGCCGGTGACGCCTCAGCAGATCGCCGAGCAGTCCATCGCAGCGGCCGAGGCCGGCGCCTCGATCATCCACCTGCATGCCCGCGACCCGGAAACCGGCAAGCCCACGCCGGACCCGGAAGTCTTCATGCAGTTCCTGCCGGTGATCAAACAGAGCAGCAACGCGGTGGTGAACATCTCCACCGGCGGCGGGCTGGGCATGACCCTGGAGCAGCGCCTGGCGGCGGCCATGCGGGCCAAGCCCGAGATGGCCTCGTTGAACATGGGCTCCATGAACTTCGGCATTTTTCCCCTGCTGCAAAAATACGACAGCTGGCAGCATGACTGGGAGCCCGCGTTCCTGGAGATGACCAAGGACTTCATTTTTCGCAATACCTTCAAGGACATCGAATACGTGCTGCGCCATCTGGGCGAGGAACACGGCACCAAGTTCGAGATGGAATGCTACGACCTGGGGCACCTCTACAACGTGGCCCATTTTGTCGATGCGGGCCTGATCAAGCCGCCGTTCTTCATCCAGATGATTTTCGGCATCCTGGGCGGCGTGGGGGCGGATCTGGACAATCTGACCCACATGCACTCCGTCGCCAACAAGCTGTTCGGCGATGACTACGAGTGGTCGGTCCTGGCGGCGGGGCGCCATCAAATGCCCTTCGGCAGCACCGCGGCGGCCTTGGGCGGCAACCTGCGGGTCGGCTTGGAGGACAGCCTTTACATCAGCCGCGGGGAGCTGGCGCAAAGCAACGCCGACCAGGTGCGCAAGATCCGCCGTATCCTGGACGACCTGTCCTTTACGGTCGCCACGCCGGAAGAAGCCCGCGCCCGCCTGGCCTTGAAGGGCGGCGACATGGTCGGCTTTTAGGGGCGAGCGCTGACGGGAGACTGCATCATGAGCGAGGATTTTTCGGGCAAGGTCGCTATCGTGACCGGCGGCAGCCGGGGCATCGGGCGGGGTATCGTGGCGGCCTTTGCACAGGCCGGCGCGCAGGTGGTGACCTGTGGCCGGGGCAGCGGTCCCGGTGATGCCTTGCTGGAAAACGTGCGTTGGCGGACCGCCGATGTGAGCCAAGAGGCGGACGTGGCCGATTTGGTCGCCCGGGTCAAAGCCGATTTCGGCCGGGCCGACATCCTGGTCAACAACGCCGGTGTCCAGAGCGAAAAGACCGTGACGGACAGCAGCGACGATGATTGGGACACCCTCATGGGGGTGAACGCCAAAGGCGTGTTTTTGATGTGCCGTCAGGTGATCCCTTTGATGGCCTCGGGCGGCGGCGGCGCGATCATCAACATCGGCTCCATCAGCGGATTTCACGCCGACCCGGGCATGGCGCTCTATAACGCCTCCAAGGGTTTTGTCCATGCCTTGACCCGCAGTATTGCCGTGGATCACGGCCCGCAGGGCATCCGCTGCAACGCCATTTGCCCCGGCTGGATCATGACCGAGATGGCGGATCAGGCCTTTGCCTATGCCGATAACCCGGCGGCGGCGGAAAAGGACGCGCTGGCCCGGCATGCGGTGGGCCGCATGGGCAAGCCGCAGGACATCGCCGCGGCCGCCCTATGGCTGGCCTCGGACCAGGCCGGTTTTGTCACGGGCCAAACTCATGTGGTGGACGGGGGCCTGACCGCCGCTTCGCCCGTGAACCCGGCTCTTTTCTAAACATCTCAGACCATAGAACCTACGATAGGTGCCTTGTGCCCATGACAGGGAAGGACAAAAAATGACCCAGCAAGCAGTCGCGCCGGATCGTGTGGAACGGGTTGCCGTCTTGGGTAGCGGCACCATCGGCGCCAGTTGGACGGCTTTGTTCCTGGCCCGGGGCATGGCGGTGAACGTCTACGACGTGGACCCAGCCCGGGAAGACTATGTCCGCGACTATGTGGCCAACGCCTGGCCCACGCTGCAGCGGATCAACATGGCGGAGGGTGCGGACCCCAACCGCTTGACCTTTTATACGGACCTTTCCGCCGCCGTTGCCGAGGCCCAGTTCGTTCAGGAAAGCGTGCCGGAACGCCTGCCGATCAAACACGAGGTCTTTGGCATTATCGAAAAGGCCCTGCCGCCGGGCGCCATGGTGGCCAGCAGCGCCTCCGGGTTGCTGCTGAAGGAGATGCAGGAAGGCTTTGCCGATCCTAGCCGCTTTGTTCTGGCCCATCCCTTTAATCCGCCGCACCTGATTCCCCTCGTGGAATTGCTGGGCAACGACCGGACCGACCCGGCGAGCCTGGCCTGGGCCAAGGCCTTTTTCGAGCACTGCGGCAAGGTCACCATCACGGTGAAAAAAGAGGTGCCGGGCCACGTGGCCAACCGTCTGCAGGCCGCCCTGTGGCGCGAGGCCATCCATCTGGTCAGCCAGGGCGTGGCCAGCCTGGAAGACGTGGACAAGGCGGTGGTATCCGGGCCGGGCTTGCGCTGGTCGGTGATGGGGCCGCACATGCTGTTCCATCTGGGTAGCGGCGGGCACGGGATCGAGGTTTTCTGCGAGCGCTATCAGGACTCCTTCCATCGCTGGTGGGACAGCCTCGGCACGCCGCAGCTGACGCCCGAGGTCATCGCCGCCCTGTCCGAGGGCATCAAGGAGGCCGCGGCTGGGCGCGACTTCGAGGAGCTGTCGGCCGAACGGGACCGTAAACTGGTCGCCGCGCTGGAGGCCGACAAGAACAGCTGATTGAGCCCCTTGGTATCAATCCAAGCTGGCGTGCAGGGGCGAGGCCCGGAATTGGAAGGGAATGCGCCCGAGGTGGCGGTCTTCCCGGGGCGTGACGCCGAAGCGGCGCCGATAGACCCGGGTGAAGTGCTCCGCGCTGGCAAAGCCGCAGGCGACGGCCACTTCCAGCACCTGCATTTCCGTTTGGGTGATGAGGCCTCGCGCCCGGTCCAGTCTTAGGTTCAGGTAATAGCGGGCCGGTGTGATGCCGGCGTGGGTTCGGAACAGGCGCTCCATGTGCCGTTGGGAGAGGCCGGACTCCTTCGCCAGCAAGGCCAATTCCAGGGGCTGCTCGATGTGTCGTTCCATCAGGGAGATGGAGCGCAAAAGCTTGCGATGGATGGCCGAGCCCACGGGCTCGTGCACCGGGTGCAACTGGCTTTCGCCCGGGGAGCGCAGGCGGTCGTGAAAAACGTAACGGGCGGCGGCATTGGCCAGATCCAATCCCCGTTGCTGGCGGATGATCTCCAGCCCCATGTCCATGGAGGCCGCCCCGCCGCAGCAGGAGATGCGGTCCCGGTCGAAGACCACCAGGTCCTGGCACACGGTGATATCGGGAAAGGTCTCGGCCATGGCGTCCAAATGTTCGTAGTGGGCGGTGGCCCGATATCCGTTGAGCAGCCCGGCGTGGGCAAGCAGGACCGCGCCCGTGTCGATGCCGCCCAAGGCCACACCCTGCCGAGCCGCTTGCCGCAGCCAGGCGAAGAGGCTGGCGTCTTGATAGGATTCCGGTGTCCAACTGGCGCAGACAAAAATCACATCGGCGACGGGGCGGGACGATATGTCTCCGTCGACGGCGATGGTCACCCCGTTGCTGGCGCGCACCGGCGCCCCGTCCAAGGACAGCAGGGTCCAGCCGAACAGCTGCTCGGCGCTCAAATAGTTGGCGGCGCGAAAGGGGTCAATGGCGGCAAAGGTGGCCAGGGCATTGCAGTTGGGCAGCAGCACGAAACCCAGCTTGTACTCCGAAGGGGCCGGTGGCGACCCGGCTGGTGGCTGTTTGCGCTGCACGCGAATGTGTCCCGTCGTTGCCGTTCGGATGGGCTGACATCTCCCTTGCCATGCAAGGAAAACGCACCCGGTTGAGGGTCAGGATAGGCGCAACGGGGCTTTCGGAAAAGAGGGGGCGCCGGGAGAGAGGTGGAGAGGCGCCCTCTTTTTTTGTTAGGCGGCGGCGTCGATTTCGAGCGGCGGGTCCAAGACCGTGCCGATGCCTCGGCGGAAGAACTGGCCGACAGCTTGGAAGGGGTCCTTGGCGTGGTGCTCGCCCCTTCCAGCTGGGGCTCGGTCAGGGGTCCAGATTGTCAGCTTCATTGCAGCCATCGCCCAGCAAGGCGATGTTGGTGCCGTTGCCCACCGCCGCGTTGCCGATGACGTTGCTGGGGCAGTTGACCTGAAGGCCGAAACCGGTGTTGCGGTGAACCGTGTTGCCGTTCACGGTGCTGCCCGAATTCACCCGCAGGCCATCGCCGTTGTTGCGGGCCGAATTCTGGGATACCGCGCTGCCGGAATTGGCTTGCGCCGCCAAAGCGTCGTTGTCGATGATGGCGTTGCGGACCACCTGGCTGCCGGAAAAAGCGCAAATGCCGGAAATCTCGTGGCCCTCGCCGATGTTGGCGCCCGTGTTGTCCTTGACCACGTTGTCGGCGACCACACTGCCCGAGCCCACCTTGATGGCCATGCCCACGTTATCGCCCACCATATTGGACTGCACGATGCTGTTGGAGCCGGTGATGATCCCCGTCGGGCGCCCCACCAACAGGGGCTCGCTGCTGCATTCGATGAGCGTGTCCCCGCCGGTGTTGTCGAAAACCCGCAAATCCTGAGCGCGGATGGCGGCGCTGTTACCCAGGTCGACCGCGATGGCAAAGTTGGCGATGCTGCCGCTTTTGATCTCGATGCCCCGCAGGCCCTGACCGCCGTCGGACAGGCCCCGCCCGAGACCGCTGCCGCGGATCTCGTAGCCGTTCAAGTCGAGGGTGATGAAGTCCGTGGCCAAAATCAGGCAGTCGCCGATGGCCGAGAGGTTTCGCCTCAGCTCATAGTTTCCCGGCTTGTCGATGGTGCCGCAGCGATAAAGGTATTTGGCCGGGGACTTGCCGCCGCCGGCACCGGCGAGGGCCGGGGCGGCGAGACCGTCGAGCCCGGCAGCGACAAGGCAAAGAGACACAAGACACGCTCCAATTTGCTTTTTCGTGCTCATCGATTGACTCCTCTTTTTGTGGCTCACCCACCTTGAGCGGTTTATGGTCCGGTTTTGGCGCGGGCCGATCGCCTTATGCTATACAATCATATTAACCATAACTAATTTACGCAATCATGACTTAATGAATGGAGGCAGGTGACAATCTTTGTTCTAACCAAGGGTTGGGCCATTGATCCGTGATCCATTTGGCGTTATCTCGAGCCATCGGGGCCCGAGGCCGGCCCTCAGCCAAAGCCGCACTTGAGGTGACGCCGTGACGCCTTTTGATCAACCGCCCCCCGCTTTCAGCCGGGAGGAAACCCTTGAAGTCCTGCGCCTCCTCTATGGGATTGGTGGGGACCTGCGTCCCTTGGTGAGCGAGCGGGACCAAAACTTTCACGTCACGACGCCGGACGGAGCGCAATTTGTCCTAAAGATCGCCAACGTGGGGGAGAGCCCTGCCCAGCTCAGGTTCGAAAACAAGGTGCTCACCTTCTTGGCGGAAACCGACCCGGGCCTGGGCACGCCGCAGGTCGTCCATTCGGTCGACGGCGATGACTTGCCCGTGTTCGAGTTGGGCGGCACGGAACACTGCATTCGCCTTTTGACTTTTGTCCAAGGGCGGCTGTTGTCTCAGGCCCAAGTGTCAGACACCCTGCTGTCCGACCTGGGCCGTTACCTGGGACGCCTGAACAAGGCGCTGGCGGGGTTCATGGATCCGGCGGCCTTTCGACCTGATTTTCTGTGGAATTTGGAACGGGGGGACGCTTGCCGGGACCTTTGCCGCTTTATCGCCCGGGCCGAGGACCGGGCTTTGATGGAAGCGGTCTTCGCGCGCCACGCCGAAAAAGTGGCGCCGATACTGCCGGCGCTGCGCGGTGCTCTGATCCATCAGGATGCCAACGACAACAACGTCCTGGTGGACCCGGAGGGCGCGGCCCGGATCACCGGTATCATCGATTTCGGCGATATGGTCTGGGGCCGGCAGGTTAATGAGCTGGCCGTGGCTCTTGCCTATGTCTTGATGAAAACCGCCGATCCCTTGGCCGCGGCCTGCCAGGTTGTCGCCAGTTATCACCAAGTCCACCCGCTGCTGCCCGAGGAGATCCAGGTGCTGATGGACTTGGTCGCCTTGCGCCTGGCCTGCTCGGTTGCCATTTCCTCCTGGCGTTCCAAGGATCATCCGGAAAACGAGTATCTGCTGATCAGTCAGGCGCCGGCGCTGGACTTGTTGAAAAAACTGGCGGCGGGGAACCGGCATGAGATGCATTTCGCCCTGCGACAGGCCTGTGGGTTCGACCCAATTGTAGAGGCGCCGGTCATCGCGGCCTGGCTGACGGCCAATCGGGGCCGATTTGCCTCTCCCTTGCCCCTGGATCTGCGGCGGGCGACGAAGGTTTTCATGCCGCTGCACGGTGGCGCGCCCGGGGCCCATTTGGCCACGGACCCCGAGGCGCACGGCAAATTCGTCACGGAGCTGCTGGCCCGGTCCGGTAGCGATTTCGCGGTCGGGGGCTATCTGGAAGACCGGGACGTCTACAAAGGGGATCAGTTCGCCAGTCCGGATGCCGCGGAACGGCGTACGGTTCATTTGGGGATCGATTTCTTCGCGCCGACGGGCACGCCGGTCCATGCGGCCATCGCAGGCAAGGTGTGCAAGACCGCGGTGAATGACGCCGACTATGACTATGGCGGTGTCATCGTGTTGGAACACCGCGCTGGCGACGACGGCCCGGCCTTTTGGACGCTTTACGGCCATTTGAGCCACGCCAGCGCTGATCTGGTGAGGGAAGGGCAAGAGGTGGCGGCCGGCGAGCAGATCGGCTGGATGGGCCCGCCCAGGGAAAACGGCCATTGGGCGCCCCATTTGCATTTTCAGGTCATGACCAGCTTGCTGGGGATCACGGCAAGTGATTTCCCCGGCGTGACTCGCAAAAGCCGCGTACCCTTGTGGCAGCAGATTTGCCTGGACCCCAATCTGGTCCTGAACCTGCCACCGGAGGCTCTGGCGCCGGTTAGCCTGAAGCCGTCCGACTTGCAGGCCCAGCGGCGGGATCTTGTGGGGCCGTCCCTGTCGCTGAGCTACCGCGACCCCCTAACGATTCTACGGGGCGAGGGGCCTTGGCTGATCGATGAGCGGGGCCGGGCCTATCTGGACTGCGTCAACAACATCTGCCATGTGGGCCATTCCCATCCGCGGGTGGTCGCCGCCATGGCGGAACAGGCGGCCGTTCTCAACACCAACACCCGTTACCTGCATCCGAATATTCTCACCTATGCCCGGCGCTTGGCCGAAACCATGCCCGGCGACCTTGAGGTTTGTTACTTCGTCTGCTCGGGCAGCGAGGCCAACGAACTGGCCATGCGCCTGGCGCGCACCTTTACGGGCCGCGGCGGCGCGGTGGTGCTTGAGGATGCCTATCATGGCAACACCTCCGGTCTGGTGGATATCAGCCCCTACAAGTGCGAAGGGCCCGGCGGGCGGGGCCTGCCCGACTGGGTCGCCAAGGCCGAGCGTCCCGATCCCTTCCGGGGCCGGCACCGGGGCATGACCCCTGCCTGCGGCCAGGCCTATAGCGTCTCCGTTTCACAGGCCCTGAACGACTTGGAGGCCCGGGGCTGCCCGGCGGCCTTTTACATTGCCGAGTCGATTTTGGGCGTGGGCGGGCAATTGGTCTTGCCGCCGGACTACCTCTCCCACGCCTATGACGCGGTGCATCGCGCCGGGGGGCTCTGTATCGCCGATGAGGTCCAAGTCGGCTTCGGCCGGGTCGGGAGCCACATGTGGGCCTTCGAGACCCAGGGGGTGGTGCCCGACATTGTGACCCTGGGCAAACCCATGGGCAACGGACACCCCCTGGCTTGCGTGGTGACGCGACCGGAGATTGCCGAAGCCTTTGCTAACGGCATGGAATTCTTTAACTCCTTTGGGGGTAATCCGGTTTCTTGCGCTGTTGGCAACGCGGTCTTGGATGTGATCGAGGACGAAGGCCTGCAGGAAAATGCCCGGATTGTCGGCGCCTACCTGAAGGACCGGCTGACGACCTTGGCCGAAAGTCATGGCCTGATCGGCGACGTGCGCGGATTGGGTCTGTTTTTGGGCGTTGAGTTGGTGAAGGACCGGGAAAGCCTTGAACCGGCGACGGCGGAAGCCAAGGACCTGGTGAACCGGGCCAAGGCGGCCGGCGTTTTGCTGTCAACCGACGGACCCGACGAGAATGTGATCAAGATTAAGCCGCCCCTTTGTTTCGGGCGGGAACATGCCGACATACTGGCGGATACCCTGGACCAACTGTTGCGGGCGTGAGCCTTGTCCAACCAAAGATTAAATCGCCGTAAGCGACTCCAGGGGGCCGGGTTACCTAAAATCAGGGAAATCGGGACTGTATCGTGCCGGTGCCGGGTTTTGAGTGATCCGAAGGGGTTGCCGCGCGGCAAAAACTATTAAAAAAGTGTAAAATTTCTATGCTGCAGCGCACCATACCGGTTGGAATCTGAATCGAGAATCTATATAATCAACTGTTATGAGTAGTTCAGAGAAAAATACCAAGCCCGAAGCTGATCGTGTGTACGAAGCGAAGGTCCGGAAATGCCTCAAGTGCCGTTCGGAGTTTTTGAGCGAATGGCCGGGGGAACGTGTGTGCAAATCCTGTAAATCCACCAGTGCCTGGCGGGACGGCATGGCCGCCTAGGGCCATTTTGTTTTGCGCGTGTTGATGTTGCTTGAGGGATTCGTGGCAAGATTAACCCGGTGCAAAACTGACCTGTCGTAAGGCAAGGTCCTCTTGCAAGGCAAGGTGTGGGATTTTCCATTCATCCGATCGTTCTGCAGTACCTGGCGTGATCTACCGGCATCGTTGTGACCAAACCGGTGGACGGTTGCACCTTTTTCTAAGGTGTAAGGCACCTTTTTGTTAGGGGCAAAGTGTTTAGGTCCGTAATTTGGTTTACGGGCTTAACTTTATTTGTGCTCGGCGATAGCCTTATTTGCCGTCCGCTGTTATGTTACCGGCACGGATCAGCTTTCACGGTTAACACATGGCCATTCCTGCTTTCAGGCAAATGCGCGTCTCTGCCGTTTTGCTCACCCTGGCGGCAGCTGCCGGTATTTTGGTCCTGGCGGGGCTGGCCGGCCTTGCGCGTGCCCAAAGCGATGCTCTGGGCGGCGCCAATCTTGCCCTTTACAACGAAGGCTTGGAGGCCTTCCACCGCCAGGACTACGACAGCGCTTATCTGATTTGGAAACCCTTGGCCGAAAGCGGCAATCCGGTTGCCCAATACAGCTTGGGCAAGCTGTTCGACCAAGGCGGCGGGGTCATTCGGCCCAATTCCTTCCTGGCGGCGTTGTGGTACCGCCGGGCCGCCGGGCAGGGGGTGACGGCGGCGCAGAACAATCTGGCGATCCTCTATGCCAAGGGGCGGGGCGTGCCCCAGAACGAGGAACAGGCGGCAGAACTATGGCAACAGGCGGCCGAGGGCGGTCACGCCCTGGCCAAGTTCAACCTGGCTCTGAGCTATTACAACGGGCGGGGCTTGGAAAAAGACCCGCAGATGGCGGTGCGCTGGTTCAAGGCCGCCGCGACCAGCGGCATCGCCGAGGCCCAGTTTGTCCTGGGCCAGTTCTATCAACAGGGCCTGGTTTTGCGGCAGGACTTGGATCAAGCGACCATTTGGTACCGTATGGCGGCCCAGCAGGGGCACCCCAGGGCCTGGGCGGAAGTGCGGCAGTTGAGCGAGACAAAACAAGCCCAGTCCGGTGAGGCGGCAACGGCGGCGGGTGCTTCGCACGTCGCTAAAGGCGCTTCAGGGACGGACCAAGACGAAACGACCGTCGACCAGCAGTTGGCCGCCTTCGGGGTCGAGGAAGACCCGGTTGATGCGCCGAGCCGCACGGCGCCCCCATCCGCCAAAGCATCGGCGCCGGTTCAAGCACCGCCGGAAGATCCCGCAAACCAGCCAGTCGATAAGCTGGCAATGCACAAGGTTGAAGGAGGGGTCGATACGGCAGGCGCGGCGCCTTGGATGGGCGCGGCCGAGAAGGAGGCTGTCGGGGCGGCCAGCAACGTGTCGGCCCGCAATGTCTCGGCCAGCAACGTCTCGGCCTCAGGGGGCATAGCGGCCTTTTCAGAATCCCATCAGGAAAATGCCGGGGCGGCGTCGGCGGAACGAAAAGGCGCGCCCAACGATCCCGAGACTCCCTCAAGCCGGGGTCTATCGCCACAGCAGGCCTTGTTGGAGAACGCGGTGGTCGACGAGCCTTTGGAGGCGGCCGAATCGCCGACCCAAGTCGCCATGGCAGGCAAACGTTTCATTATGTTATCGGAGGAAACTAAGAAATTAGTTTCGGGTTCGGCGACGAAGACCACGGCTGTTTCGACGGCCGCCGTGGAAACGCCGGCCCTTCCGCCGGCCCGGCCGGAAAAGGTTTCACCGGAGCCAAAACAAGCTGCCGCAGGGCAGAGCGAAGCGGCTGCGATGACATCCGAGGCGACCGTGACGGCCGGGGGGGCAAAGGCCACGCAACTGGCGGCATCGCGCCCGATTTCTTTGTTGCCAGCGCAAGTTCAGGTCAGGCCGATGGCCTCAGGCACGACCAGCGTCACAGCGTCTCTGACCAAGGCGCCCGTGGAGACGAGGTCCTTGGACCAAACGGCAAGGGGCCAAAAGGCCGCCGGATCGGATCAAGACAGTTCCGACCGCCCAGCCGCTGAACAATCCGCGGCTTTGGTGGAAACTGGAATCGAAACGGGGGCCGGTGCCTGGCGGGTATGGCTGGCCTCGGAGCGGAGCCCAGACAAGGCGGATGCTTTCCTCATCGAGGCCGTTGATAGTTTCCCGGATCTGTTCGATCGCGTGGGGATAGAATTGGTCGAGGCGGACATGGGCACATCGGGGCACTTTTACCGCATCATGAGCGGATCGGTGGAGACCGCCGAAGACGCCGGGGCCGTCTGCGAACGCATTTGGCAAGATCAACCCGACGCCTTTTGCCAGGTCCAAAAGCTCAATTGATCCCGTGGCTCTGGGCGGCCACGGCGCGGGTCCGGCGCCTTTCCGGTCTCTTCAATGAAACGGGACCAGTGTTTCCGAAAAGCTCAAAAAAGGGAGCCTAACCATCGGCGAAATCAAACAAAACATGCAGGCCGGCCAAGCCGCGAACGGTTGCTGGTTAGGCCTGAACTCCCCCTTGGTGGCCGAGATTATCGCCGGGGCCGGATACGACTGCGTGATGATAGACCTGGAACACGGGCCCGGGTCGGTGACCGACGCCATCGCCCTGATGCAGGCGGTCAAGGGTTATGATTGCCCCGCCTTTGCCCGGGTGCCGGAAAACAATCCGGTTTGGCTTAAGCGTATCCTGGACGCCGGCGTGGACGGTGTCATGATCCCATCGGTCAACTCCGCTGAGGAAGCGAGCGCCGCCGTGGCGGCCTGCCGCTATGCGCCCAAGGGCAATCGGGGCATGGCCGCCCCGGTGGTGCGGGCCTCCGGCTTCGGCAAGGATTGGCGGGGGTATGTCCGAGACATTGAAGCCCACTTGCTGATCATGTGCCAAATCGAATCGCCCCAGGCCGTGGATGAGGCGGCCCGGATCGTCGAGACCGAGGGCCTGGATATGCTGTTCATCGGCCCCTTTGACCTTTCCGCCGCCATGGGTCATCTGGGCGAGCCGGACCACCCGGAGGTGCGCGACGCGATCGGACACATCGAAGACGCCGCCAAAGGGGCGGGCAAGCTGCTGGGCACCATTCCCACGCCCGAGCGCTCGGCGGCGGCATTGTTCGACGCCGGATACCACCTCATCTTAGGGGACGCGGACGTGGGCCTGGTACGGGCCGCGGCGGCGCAGGGCGTGGCCGCTCTGCGTCGGGCGGCGGCGGGGTCTTGATGTCCGCGGACTATGGTCGTTCCCCGAATGGGGTGCGGGACGGGGCGCCGGATCATGGGGCCGCCCTCTTAACCATTGCGGAAATGTACGAGGCGGATCGCTTGGCGATCTCCGGCGGCGTGCCGGGCGTTCAGCTCATGGCCGCGGCGGGCCAGGGCATTGCCCGGGCGATCCAGGCAGGTTTCTCAAAGTGCCGTGTCCTGGTGTTGTGCGGACCGGGCAACAACGGGGGAGACGGCTTTGTCGTCGCCCGTAGCCTGAAAGCGGCGGATTGGCCGGTCAAAATCGCCAGTCTGTGCGATCTGGCCAGCTATAAGGGCGACGCGGCCCATCACGCGGGCTTGTGGTCCGGTCCTGTCGAGACCCTGGATCTCCGCCTGTTGGATGACTGTGACCTGGTGGTCGATGCCCTCTTTGGCGCCGGCCTGACCCGGGGGCTGTCCGGCCCTGCCCGGGACCTGGCCGAGGCGGTCTCCGCCCGTGCCTTGCCCGTGGTCGCGGTGGACATTCCCAGCGGGGTCGGCGGAGACCATGGCCAGGTGGTGGGCGACATCGCCATTCCGGCCGTGATGACCGTGACTTTCTTTCGCGCCAAGCCCGGTCACTACCTCTATCCGGGGCGGGGGCTCTGCGGGGCCCTGAAGGTGATCGATATTGGCACGCCCGCAGCGGTTCTGGACGAGATATCGCCCCGGACCTGGGCCAATGGTCCCGCACTCTGGCTGGACCGCTTTCCCTGGCGCACGGCCGCGAGCCACAAGTACACCTTTGGTCATGCCCTGCTGAGCGCCGGCGGCGAGTTGGTTGGGGCTTCCGTCCTCGCGGCACGCTCGGCCCAGCGGGTTGGGGCCGGTTTGGTGACGGTGGCCTGTAACCAGCGGAACTGGCCCGTTCTGGCGGCCGCGGCGCCCTCGGTGATGGCCCGGCCCTTGCCGGAAGAAGCCGATTACGAAGCCTTTCTGGGAGACCGGCGCATCAACGCCGCGCTGCTGGGGCCGGGGCAGGGGGTGGGCGACCCGACCCGGCAGCGGGTGCGCGCGGCCTTGGCGGCGGGCAAGCGGGTGGTGCTGGACGCGGATGCGCTCACCTCCTTCGCGGAGGATCCCCCAGCGCTCTTTGAGGCCATCCGTGGCGATGTGGTCCTGACTCCCCACGACGGGGAGTTCGGCCGCTTGTTTCCCGATCTGACCCGCGGTGAGTTAGCAGGGGACAAACTGGGCCGGGCCCGGCAGGCCGCCGCCCGCGCCAAGGCCTGTGTTTTGCTGAAAGGGGCCGACACGGTCATCGCCGCCCCGGACGGCCGGGCCGCGATCAACCACAACGGCCCGCCGGAACTGGCCAAGGCCGGCAGCGGCGATGTTCTGGCGGGCCTCTGCGTGGGTTTGCTGGCCCAGGGCATGCCCACCTTCGAGGCGGCCTGCGCGGCGGCCTGGTTGCACGGCCGCGCGGCCCAGCTGGCGGGTTTTGGCCTGATCGCGGAGGATCTGGCCGACAACCTGCCGCGCGCCTTGACGGAATTGGCCGAATCGCGCCAAAGCTATCTGTCTTAAGCTGAGGTTTTTTCAGTATTTTTTGCTGATTGTGCTTTTGCCGATTTTTCGGCGCTTCGTTAGCAGACCGTTTACCGCTTGGCCTTAACTTTAATGGTACTGGAGGGACCCTGGGCAACCGGTGGGTCTTGGTAAATTTAGGGTTAAAGAAAATGCTCGCAAGTCGTTGGTTCAAAAACAGCAAACCCGTCGAATATCAAGAGGTGAAGGTGGGGGCGGTCTATCATCACCGCCTGCCGGGCAATGTGATCGAGACGGCGACGGTGCTGGAGGTCGGCAAGGACCATCTGGGCATCCCCCATGTGATTTACGAACGCCTGGTGGACAAGGCCGAGATCGGCCGTATCCAGGAGATGCGAACCCTGGCATTGGAGTCCTTTAACGAGCGCTTTTTCGACGCCCCGCGGGACCAGTCCCTCGACGAGGCCATCTAGGCGGCGGCGTCCTCAAACAGGGGTCGTTTCGGTGCGCGAACGGCGCTATCTTCCAAGCGATTAGCCCCTTTGACGGCGTTTTGCGCCGCCAATTTCCTTTTCTTTTCATAACGGTGTGAAATTCGCCGCCTGAGATGTTGTGCTTGCGGTGACTTTGCGATACACCGGCGCACCGCGGATCATGCGGGCGTGGCGGAATTGGTAGACGCGCAGGTTTTAGGTACCTGTGGAGTGATCCGTGGGGGTTCGATTCCCTCCGCCCGCACCAGATCGTTTCGGATTACTCAGAACTTCGACCAGGGCAGTGGCTTGGCCGCCGGCTCGGGGCGAAATTCAAACCAGGGCAAAGAAAGGCCGCGCCGCTCATGCAGGTAACGGAAACAAGCACCGAGGGTCTCAAACGGGCTTACAAGATCGTCGTTTCGGCTGATGACATCAAACAGAAGGTGGATGGCCGCCTGGAAGAACTGAAAGGGCAGGTAAAGCTGCCTGGGTTCCGGCCCGGCAAGATACCGCTCAAGATCATGAAGCAGCGCTTCGGCGCCTCGGTGATGGGCGAGGTTCTGGAGCGCACGGTGCAGGACAGCTCCAACGAGGCCCTGACCGAGCGGGGCATCAAGCCGGCAGGTCAGCCGAAGATCGAGGTCACGTCCTTTGACGAAGGCAAGGACCTTGAATACTCCATCGAGCTGGAGGTTCTGCCCGACATCGAGGTCATGGACTTTGGCAAGATCGAGCTGGAGCGCCTGAAGATCGCCGTGCCCGAGGAAGAGGTGACCACGGCCCTGGAGCAGATCGCCAATCAGCGCAAGAAAACCCAGCCTCTTGAAACGCCCCGGCCCGCCCAATCGGGCGACGTCCTGGTGATCGATTTTGCCGGAACCGTGGACGGCGAGGCTCTGCCGGGCATGGCGGGCGATGATCACCACCTGGAACTGGGCTCCAACTCTTTCATTCAAGGCTTCGAGGATCAGTTGATCGGCGCCGAGGTGGGCGAGGAGCGGGAGGTGAACGTCACCTTCCCCGAGGCCTATGGCAACGAGAAGCTGGCCGGCCGGGATGCGGTCTTCAACTGCACGGTCAAGGACATTCTCGAATCGATACCCAATCCCATTGACGACAGCCTGGCGGAATCCTTGGGCGAGGAAAACCTGGCCAGCCTGACCGAAAAGGTGCGCGAACAGATCGAGCAGCAATATGCCGGCCTGGCTCGGGCGCGCCTGAAGCGTCAGATGTTGGATCAGCTGGCCGACGGCCATGATTTCCCGGTGCCGGACATCCTGCTGGATTCCGAATTTGAAGCCATTTGGAAGCAGGTCGAGGCGGACCGGGAGCAGGGGCGCCTGGATCCCGACGACGAAGGCAAGGACGATGAGCAACTGAAGTCCGAATACCGGGCGATCGCCGAGCGGCGTGTCAGGCTCGGTCTGCTGCTCGCCGAAGTCGGCCGGCAAAATGAAATCGACGTGGCTCAAGAAGAGTTGAACCAGGCCCTGATCCGGGAAGCCCAGCGTTACCCGGGCCAAGAGCAGCAGGTGTTTCAGTTCTATCAGTCCAACCAAGAGGCCATGGCCCAGCTGCGGGCGCCGGTCTATGAGGACAAGGTGGTGGATTTCATCACGGAACTGGCCCAAGTGAGCGAGCGGGACGCCACCCTTGACGACCTCAAGGAGGAAGAAGAGGGCGACGCCGCGGCGGAGAAGGCCGAAGCAGCACCCGCCAAGGGCAAGAAAAAGGGGGCGGCAAAAAAGAAGAAGACCGACTCCGCTGACTCTTCTAAAGAAGCATCAGATGACAGCGAAAGTTCTGCCGGGTAGGGAGAGCTTAGGGGTTGTCTGCTAGAGCTTGGCTCTTAACTTCAGGAAGTCAGCAATAAAAACAACATTGAGGATCGTCATGCAGCATCCGGTCGAAACGGTCATGAACAACCTTGTGCCCATGGTGGTGGAGCAAACCAACCGGGGCGAGAGGTCATATGACATCTTTTCGCGCCTGCTCAAAGAGCGGATCATTTTCCTGACCGGCCCGATTAATGACGCGGTGGCCAGCCTGGTTTGTGCGCAGCTTTTGTTCCTAGAGTCCGAAAATCCCACCAAGGATATATCTTTTTATATAAATTCTCCCGGTGGGGTGGTGAGCGCGGGCTTGGCCATGTACGACACCATGCAGTACATCCGGCCGGAAGTCTCGACCGTGTGCATCGGGCAGGCGGCCTCGGCCGGTTCGCTGTTGCTGATGGCCGGCGCCAAATCCAAGCGCTTTGCCCTGCCCAACGCCAAGATCATGGTGCACCAGCCCTCTGGCGGTTTCCAAGGGCAGGCCACGGATATCGAGATCCATGCCCGGGAGATCATCAAGACCCGGGCCCGCCTGAACGAGATTTATGCCGAACACTGCGGTCAGCCCTTGTCCGCGGTCGAAGAGGCCATGGAGCGGGACAAATTCATGGACCCGGACGAGGCCAAGGACTTCGGATTGATTGACGAAGTGGTCGACAAACGGCACGTACCCTTGGATAATGGTGGTAAAGGATCTGGCTCCGGCTCGGATTCCAGCGGCGGGGGCGGTAAGTAGCCGTCCTGCTTGCATTCTTAGCGGCCAGGGATGAGACCAGATACGGGGCCCGGTGCTGTTAAGGGATTGTTGAACGCTATTGCCTATGGTCGATAGGTCTCACGGCGTTCATCTAGCCGTAGTCAAGGTTTCGGCGGACATGACGCCACACATTGTAATGTTTTTATGATTGTGTGCTGCCGGGACGTACGATTAACATGAAGCGCATGGCAACAAGGGCTCTGAGATCGTAGGGCATGAGCAAATCTAGCGGAAGCGACGCCAAAAACACACTATACTGTTCCTTTTGTGGGAAGAGTCAGCACGAAGTGCGCAAACTCATTGCCGGTCCGACGGTGTTCATCTGCGATGAGTGTGTTGAACTGTGCATGGATATCATCCGGGAAGAGCACAAGACGACCCTGGTCAAATCGCGCGATGGCGTGCCCAGCCCGTCTGATATTTGCTCGGTGCTGGATGACTACGTGATCGGCCAAGGCCACGCCAAGCGGGTTTTGTCGGTCGCGGTTCACAATCATTACAAGCGCTTAGCTCACGGTGCTAAGTCCACCGACGTGGAATTGGCCAAGTCCAACATCCTGCTGGTCGGCCCGACCGGCTGCGGCAAGACTTTGCTGGCCCAGACCCTGGCGCGGATCTTGGACGTGCCCTTCACCATGGCCGACGCCACGACCCTGACCGAAGCCGGCTATGTGGGCGAGGACGTGGAAAATATCATCCTTAAGCTGCTTCAGTCCGCCGATTATAACGTTGAGCGGGCGCAACGGGGCATCGTCTACATCGACGAGGTGGATAAGATCAGCCGCAAGTCGGACAACCCCTCGATCACCCGCGACGTCTCCGGCGAAGGCGTGCAGCAGGCCTTGCTGAAGATCATGGAAGGCACCGTGGCGTCCGTACCGCCCCAAGGGGGCCGCAAGCATCCGCAGCAGGAGTTCCTGCAGGTGGATACCACCAACATCCTGTTCATTTGCGGCGGCGCTTTCGCCGGGCTGGACAAGCTTATCTCCGGCCGGGACAAGGGCACCTCCATCGGCTTCGGTGCCGATGTGCGCGGCCCCGACGACCGCAAGACCGGTGATATCCTGAAGGATGTGGAGCCCGAGGATCTGTTGAAGTTCGGCTTGATCCCCGAGTTCGTCGGCCGCCTGCCCGTGGTCGCGACCTTGGAGGACTTGGACGACGAAGCGCTCATCGAAATCCTCACCCAGCCCAAAAACGCCCTGGTGAAGCAGTATTCCCGCCTGTTCGAGATGGAAGACGTGAACGTTGATTTCACGGAAGACGCCTTGGCGGCGATCGCGGCGAAAGCCATCGCCCGCAAGACCGGCGCCCGGGGTCTGCGCTCCATCATGGAGGGGATTTTGCTGGATCCCATGTACGACCTGCCCAGTTTGGAAGGCGTCGAGGAGATCGTCATCAATAAGGAGGTCGTTGAAGGCCGGGCCCAGCCTCTTTATATCTACACCGATCGCCGCGAAGACGTGGAATCCAGCGCCTAGGGTTTCCAATTGCCCGATCCTTGCATAGCCGCTATTCAAGGCCTTGAAGTTGCGGTTAACGAGAACATCTAAGGAGTGTGCTGCTGCGCCTCTGCTCTTGCAGCATCTCGTGCGTTGGGTGGCGCAGACGCAACCAACAAAAAAGATGAGGACGTATGTTGGAACTTGCTCGCGGTAATCTATTCCCCGTCTTGCCTTTGAGAGACATTGTCGTTTTTCCCCACATGATCGTGCCGCTCTTTGTCGGCCGCGACAAATCCGTGCGGGCCCTCGAAGATGTGATGAAAAACGATAAGCAGATCCTGCTGGTGACGCAGAAAAACGCGGCCCAGGACGATCCGACCCCGGCGGACATCTATTCGGTGGGCACCATCGGCACGGTGCTTCAGCTGCTGAAGCTGCCCGACGGGACGGTCAAGGTCCTGGTGGAGGGCGGCCAGCGCGCCGCCATTTCCCGCTTTGAGGAATCCGGCGCCTTTTTCGAGGCCTATGCGGAGATTATCGGCGAGGACGACAGCGAGGACCGAGAGCTGGATGCCCTGGCCCGCACCGTGGTGTCCCAGTTCGAGCAGTACATCAAGCTCAACAAAAAGATCCCGCCGGAAGTGCTGGTGTCCATCAACCAGATCGATGATCCCAGCAAGCTGGCCGACACCGTGGCCTCCCATTTGACCTTGAAGATCCCCGAGAAGCAGGAGCTGCTGGAAAGCGGTTCCGTCACCGAGCGCTTGGAAAAGGTCTATGCCTTCATGGAAGGCGAGATCGGCGTGCTTCAGGTGGAAAAGCGCATTCGCAACCGGGTCAAGCGCCAGATGGAGAAGACCCAGCGCGAGTACTATTTGAATGAGC
>JANQKX010000381.1 GCA_028280915.1 Kiloniellaceae bacterium | reverse complement strand
AAGGAGATGGTGCTGGAGCGCCGCGGTGATCGTCTGGGCGATGATCCCGAGGCGTTGTTTTCCGGCGAGTTTTGGACCGGCAAAAAGGCCGTCGAATTTGGCCTGGCCGATGGCGAGGGAGAACTGCGCCAAACCCTGCGGGAACGTTATGGCGAGAAGGTGCAGATCAAGTCCGTCTCGGCGCCCAGGCCGTGGCTGAAACGCCGCCTGGGCCTGTCCCTAGGGTCCGGTTCCTTGCCGTCCCTTTCCGGCCATACGCCCGCTGATTGGGCGGGCGGGGTTTTAAGGGTGTTGGAAGAGCGTGCCCTATGGTCCCGCTTTGGGCTATAAGGTAGTTTTGCCAAGACCCAGGAAGCTGGAAGCATGAGCCACTACGCCATTTTTGTCACCGTCACCCTGAAGCCGGGCATGGCCGATGCCTTTTTGCCGCTCATCATGGAAAACGCCCGGGCGGCGGAACGGGACGAGCCGGATTGCTTGCAGTTTAAGGTGATGGTGTCGCAAGACTCCCCCGACGTGTTTCATTTTTTCGAGCTCTACCGCAGCCAAGCGGCCTTGGATTTCCATCGCCAGCAGCCCCATTTCATCAAGTTCCGCGACGGCACCCAGGACATGATCGCGGCGAAAGACATCCAGGGCTGCCATGTGGTGGAGTCCTAGGCGGCGCGCAATGCAAACCTGAAGGAGCGCTAAGGTGAGCCGGGAGCAGGACAGCAAAGAAGGTCAAAACCAGCACGGCCAAAACCGACATGGCCAAAACCAACAGGGGCAGTACAACGAGGAAATCCTCGCCAGCATGCAGCGCATCTTCGGCAAGGGATTTTTGTCGCCCGGCGGTGAAGCTGAGGTCCGGCGGGTCATGGCGGGCTTGGATCTGACGGATAAGCAGGTTTTGGACCTGGGCTGCGGCCTCGGCGGCTGCACCGTTGTCTTGGGCGGCGCCTTGGGGGCCGGTTCCGTTTTGGGCATCGACATCGACGACGGCAATCTGGCCCACGCCCGCGCGGCGGTGGCTGAGGCGGGCCTGACGGAAACGGTCGGGCTGCAGCTGGTTGAGCCCGGGCCCTTGCCGTTCCCGGACGACCGCTTTGACGTGGTTTTTTCCAAGGCGGTGATCTGTCACATCGAACATAAGAGCGCGCTGTTTGCCGAGGTGTGTCGCGTCTTGCGGCCCGACGGGTGTTTCGTGGGGGCGGATTGGATGACCGGCGCCGAGGATAACCTGTCCCAGGCTTACCACGATTGGGACCAGGGACTGCGTGACGCGGGCCTGGAGTTTCATTTCGAATCCGGGGCAGTTCACCGCCGAGCTTTCGACCAAGCCGGTTTTGCCCGCAGCGAGCTGTCGGATGATTCCGAGTGGGCCTGTGACGGGGCGGTGAGGGCGCAGGCGGTCATCGACGGAGAAGGCCGGCGCGACCTGGAAGCCGCGCTTGGCCCGGCGGGCTACGCGGCCTTTGCCCGTCGCTGCGAGGCGCGGATCGAGGCCCTTTCCAGCGGCGATTTGCGCTATCAACATTTCCGCGCCTTTAAGGAAGACTGACAAGGGAGACGGACGCCCGCGCTTGACCTGAGCGGTGCCGGGTGCCTACAACAAGACCATGTTCGGCATACCATCGATGCAAAAACTTCTGCTGCTGGCGGCCATTCTGGCCGCGGTGTGGTACGGCTTTAAATTCCTGGGCCGCCTCAAGGATCGCCGCGATGCGGAGGCCAAGGTGGGCCGGCAGCGTCAAGGCGGCGGCGGACAGGCACGGCGTGAGTCTTCCCCGGGCCCGGCGGTGCAAAACCCCGCACCGGTGGAAGAGTTGGTTCAGTGCCCCAAATGCGGCGCCTACGTTACCCGGGAGGCGATCGCCAGCGGCGAGAACTGTTGCGCCAAGTCGGGTTAGCGCCGCGCGCGGGCTCTATCAAGGGACCGGGCATTGCCCGCGCTTGCCATTCAGCCCGTGATCACAGATAGTCTGGGATTCATGGACACCGTTGCGGCCAAATCCCAGCGGACTCCCCAGCGCGCCGGTTTTGCCTCTTATGCCCTTTTGTTTCTCATGGGCATCGCCTGGGGCCTGTCGTTGGCATTACTCAAACTGGCCAGTGTGAGCGGCGGCCATCCCATCGGCCTGGCCCTGTGGCAGGTTTGCGTCAGCGGTGGCATCATGAGCGCTCTGTCGCTTGGGCTCTATGGGCTCTCCGTGCCGCGGATATCGGTGCTGCGTTTCAGCATCATTTGCGGCGCGGTTGGTATCAGCTTTCCGGCCATTGCCCTGTTTTGGGCGGCCAAGCATCTGCCCGCCGGGATCGTGGCCTTGGCCTTTGCCACCATGCCCCTGTTCACCTACTTGCTGTCGGTGATGTTTCGCGTCGAGCAGGGGGACGGCCGCCGGCTGTTCGGTGTGGCGATCGGCATGCTGGGCATGCTGCTGGTCATCCTGCCCGAGGGGTCCCTGCCGAGCCCGGGCCTGGCGCCTTGGGTGTTGCTGACCCTTGCGGCCAGTTTGAGCATGGCGACCGAAAACTTCTATGCCGGCGGCTTCCGCCCCATTGACTCACGCTCCATTCAGCTCAGTTGCGGCCGGCAATTGGGCGCGGTGATACTGCTGGCCCCCTTCGCCTTTGCCACGGGCACGGCCATTCCGGTTTTTGAGGAATGGGGCACCCTGCAGTGGGCGGCAACGGGAACCGGTGCCTTGTCGGCCATGGCCTTTACCGTGCTTTTGTACGTGATTAAGACCGCGGGGCCGATCTTTGCCAGTCAAACCGCCTATGTCATTACTTTGGCCGGTGTGGCTTGGGGCATGATTTTATTTGGCGAGCGCCATTCCATTTTTATCTGGGCGGCTCTGGTTTTGACTCTCATCAGTGTTGTTCTTGTAAAGCCGAGAAAAGATTGAACAAGGGTATTTTATTTTTAGTTTCAATGATAAATATTTTGATGACTTGTAAATTTAATATTTTTATTTCGACGTAGAAATACGCAAAAACATCAATATTAATTTACAATTACATTAGTTTAATTTCTAAATATTGGTAAATCCGATCATATCTGTCTTAAGCGGCGCTGAATATTTGAACCAGTGCCAAACCGTAAAACGTAAACCGCGGCATATTGGCGCAGAGGCCACTTCGCTCCGGATGACTGTCCGGCCGACGCCTCCTTGTCCCGCCATCCCGCCGAAGACAGAAGGATTTGGAAAATGACGAACGACCTGCCCATGGGGATGGGCCTGGAGTTGGGGCACAAAGGTCAACTCCAAATGACTCATGGCTCAAAAGCGATTGCACGACGGAAGGGCCTTTTGGCCGGTTGTGCCGCGGTGGTCTTTGCCGCCGGTTTGTCCATGGCCGTGCTCGCGGTGCCCACTCAATCGGCGCAAGCAGCCGGGTTTGATTGCAGCAATCTCTCGTCCATGGGGTCTTCCCTGGCCGTGGCCACGGGCCATTGTGACGGAGATGCTTTCACGGCTCAGCAACCGGCCACGAACCTCTGGGTGCCTGACCGGAGTGATGATCTTGGCATTGGCCCGCGTGGCGCGGACGGTGGTTCCGGCTTTGGTGGCGGCGGTTCGGACTCCGGACCTGCGGAACAAGGTGGGAGCGGTTCAGGCTCCGGCAGCAGTGGCGGTTCCGGTAGCAGCGGTGGCTCTGGTGGCAGCGGCGGTTCCAGTGGTAGCGGCGGCTCCGGCGGTAGCGGCGGCTCCGGCGGCAGTGGCGGTTCCGGCGGCAGTGGCGGTTCCGGCGGCAGCGGCGGCTCTGGCGGTAGCGGCGG
>JANQKX010000708.1 GCA_028280915.1 Kiloniellaceae bacterium | reverse complement strand
AAGCCGAAATCATAACGCTTGATGCCGCCCACCGGATCCAGGCCGATGGTGGCCATGAGCAAAATCGCCGGCGCCAGCAGGTGGAAGGGCACCCGCAGGAGGTGGACCACCGTCTTGGTCTGCACCCAGCCCAGCAGGAAAATGGCGATGTTGGCGAAGAACATGGCGGAGAACACCACCCACACCAAATCGTTGGAATTGATGAAGACCAGGGGTCCGGGCTCGATGCCGTGAATCTGGAACACCCCGATCATCATGGCGGTCAGCGCGCCGCCGGGCAGGCCCAGGGCCAGCAGGGGGATCATGGCGGCGCCCGTGGCCGCGTTGTTGGCGGTCTCGGAGGCGACCACCCCTTCCAGCTCGCCCTTGCCGAACTTGTTGCGGTCCTTGGACCAGCGCACGGCCTCGTTATAGCCCATGAAGGCGGCCAGGATGGCGCCGATCCCGGGCAGGATGCCGGCGAAAAAGCCGATGCAGACCGAGCGCACCACGGCGAACTTCAGGCGCCAGAACTCGGCGAAGCTGGGGAAGTCCAGATTGACCTTGGGCGCCTTATAGGTGCCCCGGGCCCGTTTTTCCGATTGGACAAAAACCTCGGCCACGGCGAAGAAGCCCAGGATCATGGGCACAAAGCCGATGCCCGCCAAAAGGTAGGGGAAGCCGAAATCATAACGCTTGATGCCGCCCACCGGATCCAGGCCGATGGTGGCCAGCATGAGTCCCACCAAGACCGAGAGCCAGCCCTTCCACAGGGTCTCGGCGCCCACGGAGGAGGCCACCGCCAGGCCGAAGAACACCAGGGCGAAAATCTCCGGCGGGCCGAAGGCGCTGATCGCCCAGTCGGCGATAATGGGCGTGGCCGACATCATCAAGAGGGCCGAGCAGGTGCCGCCCAAGGCCGAGCAGAGCACCGCCGCGCCCACCGCCTTGCCCGCCTGGCCCTTCAGGGTCATGGGATAGCCGTCGAAGGCCGTGGGGGCGTTTTCCGGCGCGCCGGGAATGTTGAACAGGATCGCCGTGATGGCGCCGCCGAACACGCCCGAGCAATAAATCACGGAAAACAACATGATGGCGTTGGGCGCCGACATGTTGCCGCTGAAGGGCAGCAGGATCGCCGCCAGGGTGAGCATGCTGACCCCGGGCACGGCGCCGAACAGCATGCCGCCCAGCAAGCCGCAGAAAAAGATGAAGGCGCTGGCGGGATCTCCGAAGAGGGTGGCGGTACCGGCGAGAAAGTTTTCCATATCCGTCTTCCGACCTTATCTATCCTTGCCGGTCCTAACGGATCAGCACCAAAAGCCAATTGCTGAAGTCGTAAAAGGGGCTCCAGTTGCCAACGGGCAGGTTGATGTAAAACAGCCGCGCGAAGCACAGCAGCAAGATGGCGTAAATGCCGATACTGGCCCCAAGCAACACGGGCCAGCGCCGCTCGCCGGACAGGAGCAGGAATCCCAGGATGAAAAACGGCGTCAGGGTATAAAAGCCGATGGATTCCAATAACGCGGCATAACAAAAGGGCAGGCCCAGAAAGGCGGCGATGCGCAGTTTGGAGCCCCAGCCCTTGACCGCGCCTTGGGCATCGTCGTCCGTCTCGGCCGATTGCTGGTCGGCCGCGTGCTCGGCCTTGCGCAAGGTGGTGTAGAGCTGCAGCAAAGCCGCGATCACGATCAGGATGATGATCGTTCGGGGCCAAACATAGGCGCCGAAGCGGTAGGTTTCGATGTCCTTGTCAAACTCCAGGCTGAACAAATAGGCCAGCAAGGCGAACAACAGCCAGGCACCGATTTCGATGATGTCTTTGGTCTTCAAACGGGACATGCCCATTTCCCCCGAGCGGTCCGGCGGCAAGTCTACATCAAGTGCAGCTCGCCGCCGGCCACGATTGGCATGTTTACTCTAGCAAAAATACAAAGCTGCTAGGGGCCGCCGACTACTCGATCAGGCCCATTTCCTTGTACGCCTTGGTGTAGTTGTCGGCGGTTGAGTTGATCAACTCGATGGCGCCTTCGGTGTCCCGGAAACTATCGATCAGATCCATGAACTTAGACTTGTTGTATTCCTGATAGCTTTCCTGGAAATAGGCTTTTTGAAAGGCCCACTGCAGCCACTGCACCCGGTCCTCGGGCGTGCCCTTGCGCACGTAAAAGCCGCGGAAGCGCATCAGCGGATCGAATTCCAGACCCACGTCGGTCAGGGACGGCACCTCGGCGAAGGCCGCGGGCCGCTCGTGCAGCAGGGTCAAGATGGGCTTGAAGTCGCCGCTTTGCAAAAAGCCGCTCACGTCGCCCGGCTGCTCGAAGAGAGCATCCACCTGGCCGCCTTTCAAGGCGCCATAACGCGGGCCGCCTTTGTCGAAGCTGATCTGCTGCATGGAGGTGCCATAGTGGTCCATGATGCGCTGCAGGTTGACCCGCTCCATGGAGCCTTCGTTGGAGACGTTGGCGATGGTGGCCTGGCCGTTCTGCGCCTTCACCCATTCGATAAAGGAATCCCAATCGGTGTAGCGGTCTTCGTCGGCGCGGATGAAGATCTGGGAAAAGGTGATTTGTGAGATCACCAAGGGGATCAGATCCTCGGCCGGGTTCACTTCGCTGGCGCCGGAGACGTAAGCGCTGGTGGCGTCGTCGATGTGCTCGAGCACCGTATAGCCGTCGTTGGGTGCGGCCATGAAGGCGGTCAGGCCCACCATGCCGCTGCCGCCGGGCTTGTGGTCCCGGTTGATGCCCACGCCGGTCAAATCGGTCACCGCCTTGGCCATGGCCGCGGCCACTTGGCCCGAGCCACCGCCGGGGCCGTAGGGCACGATCATGGTCAAGGGCCGCTCGGGAAAGCCGTCGGGCTTGGGCCAGGTATCTGGCAGGGTATCCTCCGCGGCCAAGGCCGGGCCCGACAAGGCCAAGAAGCCGACCGCGACGGCGGCCGACACGGCGGCGCGCAAGGATCCTGTCATTTTTTGCAATTTCATTCTTGTCCTCCCTTTTTTGGCCATCGGCCAATTGTTGTGTGGCGCCCTGTTGCGTTGACGGGTGTCACTCTTGTCGTGCTCATCTTGAATTTAACGATAAGCCTCAATTCCTAGTCTTCAGCGCTTTTTATTCAAACGCAACTGGAACTTTTCCGCATACCCATGAAAGTGTCCATACATCTCTGGGATACCGAATACCAGTTCCGGGGCGCATGCTAGGGCAGTTCTCGTTCGATTTCATCTTTTTTTGAGACCTTAGGTCCCGAAAATCTTCGAATGAGGCATTTTTTCGACAAAGGGCAGGCCTCAATAAAAAAGGAAGCCTTGCCGGTGTAGGGTCATGGCGATTCGGTTCGGGCTTGAGCCGAGCAGTTTGCGGCGGTCCGGCTGACATGCCGGTGCGGCCTTTACTTTGGTGGCGGGAAGGAACATTTTTCGGTCCATGATTGAGCGGATGTTTGCACGCTGGCGCGCAAGAGGGGCGGGGCCACACCCCGGTACTCCCGTGGCCGAGACCGGGCCTTCGGGCGACAAACCCCGCGAGCGCGGCGTGGCCCTGATCATGGTGCTTTGGATCCTGGTCATCCTCACCGTGGTGGTGGGCAGCGTCACGCAGATCGTGCGCAGCGATTTGGAAATGGCGCGCAATGCCCGGGACCGGGCCCAGGGCGAGGCGATTCTGGAAGGGGCCGTCTATCGGGCCATCGCCGGGCTCCAGGAAGCAGTCGATGACGGCGGATGGCAGGTCGCCGGGGCGGTTTACGCCTGGAAAGAAGGCGACGCGGAAGTGCGGGTCACGGCCGAGGACGAAGGCGGTAAGATCGACCTGAACGGCGCCGAGGTGGACTTGCTGAGCAGCCTGTTCCGGGCCGCCGGCGTGGATGCGGGGGAAGCCGATGCCCTGGCCGACGCGGTGGCGGACTTCCGCGACGAAGACAATCTGCAGCAGTTGAATGGGGCCGAGGATCGGGACTACGAGGACGCCGGTCTGGACTTCGGCGCCAAGGATCTGGCCTTCGAGTCGGTGGAGGAACTGCGCCAGGTCTACGGCATGTCACCGGCACTCTTCACCAAGGTGGCGGATTCCCTGACGGTCTTTTCCGCCCAGTCGGCGCCCTTCCGGCCCACCTCCCCGCCCTTGGTCAAGGCCGCCATGTCCGCTTTCGCCGAGGAGCAGGGTGAACTGCTGGACGAGGACGAAGAAGGCTTTGAGGACGAAGACGGGGAGTTTGAGGAAGACGAGGATTTCGAGGAGGACGGCCTCACCGGCGGTTTTGGCGGTGGCAACCGGAAAAGTTCCGCGGACCGGCGCACGGAATCGGCCGGAGATGCCTTTGCGGTCGACGTGACCCGGATTGTGGACGGCTCGACCGAGGAGCGCTCCCAGATCCCCATCTATAAGATCCACGTCGAAGTGCGCCTGCCCGGCGGCACTCTGGTGGCCCAGGACGTGGTGGCCCGGGTGATCCGCAGCCGGCGCCAGCCCTTCACCATCTTCCGTTGGCAACAGGGCCGGTCTTGGTTGTTCGATGACGCGATTGAGGGCGCGGAGGGAGACGACAACGGAGAGGATGGCGGGCTTTTCGACGGCTCCGGCGAGGAAACCTTATGAGCGGGATGCAACAGAGGTCTTGAAAGTTCGGTTTGGGCCAACATCGCAGGCCACACACCGTTGGTTTGAGACAGAAAGTTTCTCGCATCGCGCTGAACATATGCGACATTCCGCGCTTGGCTACTACATAAGGCCCCTTTTCATACTCGCCGGTTGGAGAGGCCAAACTGGTTGATAGCTTCAGGTATATTCGATCACGCAAAAATTCTCGCCGCGATCAGAGGGCGCACTCACTCATAGCCTTCAAACGCAGCGCCGGGCGCAATGTTCGGATACTGCGCGACCGATTGGGCCAGATTTCCCAAAATGCGCCCCATCGGAATATACACCCAGGAATGCGCAAACAGATCATGTTTGAGCAGGTTGTTGGCTTCGCCCGGATCATTGGCAACGTCATATATGGGCGGAAACATGTACTCTTGCACTGGCGACCAGAGAGTTTCAGCTGTTTTCAAATGAATCTTGAAGCTCCGCCACTTCACCGCAAACAAGTTGTCACCAACATAAAACAGGATGCTTTCACGTGCCGAAGGGACAGTAGAATCCAAAAGAAACGCAGACTGATTGAGGCCATCCATAGGCCGGTCGCTGGGAATACGACTTTCCGCACCTATGATGCTGGCAAGTGTCGGTAACCAATCCAGCGAAGCAAAAATCTCGTCCGAGACGCGTCCCGCTTCAATCCTGCCGGGCCACCGCACCATCGCAGGTGTCCGCAGGCCTCCCTCATAGCCGGTAAACCCGGCCCTGAACGGACCCGTTGAGCCACCACCGGCACCATCAGTGACGGCGCCGTTATCACCGGTCAGGATAACAATTGTGTTGTCTTTTAATCCGGCCGTCTCAATCGTCTTCAGGAGCCGTCCAACATTGTGATCCAACTCCATCAGGATGTCGCCATAGATGCCGCGACGGGACACGTTGGTAAAATCCGAATGGGTGCTGAAGGGCGGATGGATCTGTGTGAGACCTACATAGAGGAAAAATGGGTTCTCCGCGCCAACCTGATTGGCGATGAAAGATTCCGATCGCTGGACGATTTCCCGATCCAGTTCTTTTCGGGATTCCAGATTGAGCGGCCCTGCGGCGCGTGGAATTTCACCCCGGCGTGCTTCGAGGATTCTGGGGGCGGGTACAATCTCAGGGTCGAATTGCGGCGTGGCCGAATAGCCCGCCTCATCCGTTGTGTTTGGCAGACCCCACCAGACGTCAAAGCCCTGATCTGTGGGAAAGCGGCCCTCAACGTCACCAAGATGCCATTTGCCAAAGATCGCGGTCGAGTAACCTTCATCCGACAGAAGCTCGGGTAAAGTGTACTCCCAGGGTGCCAGACCATACGGCTGTCCATACGTGACGCGATGAGTCCCCGATCTCACAGGCAGACGCCCGGTCATGATCGCAGAGCGTGTGGGAGTGCATTGGCTTTCGATGTTGAAATTCGTCAGCCGGAGACCTTCTGCGGCGAGCTGATCAATTTGGGGGGTCGCAATACCGCTGCCCTGGACCCGAATGTCGCCCCACCCCCAGTTGTCGACAAGAATATAGACGATGTTCGGTCTGGTATCTGCAAAGGCGGCGCCTGGCAGGAGCAGAAGCAATAACAATGACAGCACACGCATGTATAGGTTCCTCTTCCATCAAATTTTATAATCTTCTGGGTGTAGGTGCGTTTCTCAAACACCTTCAAAAAGAACGCTCGCACACAACACAACTGACCTTCAAGGGTTCTCTCGCTTTTTTGCATGACAACCGAAGGTCAATGCAGTGAAGCTTGCCCACTGAAGCGGTCCGCCGGTAAGTTTAGGAAAGCGAAGTATGGAGCTCGCCCTGTTTCTGGTCCGGTTTTCACGCGATCATTCAGGTTTCTGCCGCTCCCCCCGGTACTGTGCCATGACACTGGCCTGCAGCTTGCTCTTCATGCCACACTTGGTTCGCCCGGTCGGGCATCCACGTCCCGCTTTTGATGCCCGGACCGGAGGCCGTTCAATGTGCTTTTAGATAGATCGCATTGATCGTCACGGTCTTTTCCTTGCCATGATCGGCGGCTGGACCCGTTATCATCTGGGCGAAGATGCCCTGATCGCTCCATGGCTTCCATCGGTTGTACAATTTAAGATCTCGAGTGGCCCGAACTTCTTGGGTACGCCACGCCACCTCAATCCATTGCGACCGATGAAGATAACTCCGCAAAGAACATGCCGGTCATCGACGCGAGGCTTGCCGTGGTTCCTGGGAAAGTAAGGTTCAAGATGCGCCAATTGCGCATCGGTTAATCAGAAAAGATCAGACATGTTCACTGCCGTCACCGCTCTTTTTTGAGCCGCGATTCATGCGGACACATGGAAATCAATGGCTCCTGAGCTCAATCGGATTCGGCCGCTTCCTCGCGCAGCCATTCGCCCAAGGCCGCGGTCTCCGGCAAGACGTCCTGACCTTCGGGCAGAACCAGGTAATAGGCTTCTTTCGGCGGATTCAGGGTCTCATGAATGGGCCGGATGAGCGCGCCCGTCTGAAGCAGTGGCGCGACCAGGCGGCGCCACCCCAGGGCAATGCCTTGCCCCCCTTGGGCGGCCTGGA
>JANQKX010000362.1 GCA_028280915.1 Kiloniellaceae bacterium | reverse complement strand
CAGTTGATCCAGCAGTCCATGCAGGACCTGCGGCGGGTCGCCAACGTGGATATCCGCATCTGACCGCCACCGGCTCGGCCCAACGCTTGGGGCAGAGCGCCAAACTGGGAAATGACCATGCGCCCGATCATGGGAGGCTCGAAGTCGGATCTGGCCCCGCTCGCCGTCACCATGGGAGAGCCCGCCGGTATCGGCGGCGAGATCGCTCTCATGGCTTGGCAGGCCCGCCGCTCCGCCGGCGTGCCGCCCTTTTTCATGATCGACGATCCCCATCGTCTGGCCGAGTTGGCGCGTATGCTCGACTTGAGCATTCGTATCAAAGAAATAACTGAACCGACGGAAGGTCTTGAGGTTTTCGAGGACAGCCTTCCGGTTCTCGCTCACCCGCTCGCCATCCGCTGCGCGATGGGCCAGCCCGACCCGCGCAATGCCCAGGTGGTGTTGCAGTCGATCCAACGGGCCTGTGAGCTGGTGCAGGACGGCCAGGCCAAGGCGGTGGTGACCAACCCGATCCACAAGGAGGTGCTCTACGCCGCCGGTTTTCAGCATCCCGGCCATACCGAGTACCTGGCCGAGCTGGCCGGCATGGACAGCCCGCCGGTGATGATGCTGGCCTGCCCCCAGTTGCGCGTGGTGCCGGCGACGATCCATCTCTCCCTGCGCGATGCCATCGACCAGATCACGCCCGAGCTGGTGCGTCACACCATTCAGGCGACCGCCGATGCCCTGCGCCGGGACTTTGCCATCGAGCAGCCCCGGCTGGCGGTGGCGGGCCTGAACCCCCATGCGGGCGAAGGCGGGTCCATGGGCCGGGAAGAGATCGAGATCCTGCGCCCGGTGATCGCCGATCTGCAGGGTCAGGGCCTCGCGGTCACCCAGCCCCAGCCCGCCGACAGCCTGTTCCACGAGGCCGCGCGTCAGGGCTATGACGCGGCCGTCTGCATGTACCACGACCAGGCTTTGATCCCCATCAAGACCCTGGATTTCGAACATGGGGTCAACATTACCCTGGGCCTGCCCTTCGTGCGCACCTCGCCGGATCACGGCACCGCCTTGAACATCGCGGGCCGGGGCGAGGCCCATCCCGGCAGCCTCATTTCGGCCATCAAGCTGGCCGAGGACATGGCCCGCGCTCGGGCCCGTAGTTTTTCCTGACCGCCCTTTTGATGACCGTTCTCTCGCCTCCGCCGCCCCTGCCGCCCTTGCGCGAGGTGATCCAGCGTCACGGCCTGGGCGCGCGCAAATCCTTGGGACAGCATTTTTTGCTGGATGCAAACCTGACCGACCGGATCGCACGCGCCGCCGGCGATCTATCGGGCAGGACGGTGATCGAGGTGGGCCCCGGTCCCGGCGGCCTGACCCGCAGCCTCTTGGCCAGCCCGGCGGCTCAAGTGATCGCCATTGAAAAGGACGCCCGTTGCATCGCCGCTCTCGCCGAACTTCAAGAGGCTTTCCCCGGCCGGCTCCACATCCATGAAGGCGACGCCTTGGAGATCAAAGTCGCCGACATCGTAGCCGGCAACCCTCAAGTCGCTGGCCCGCCGGTCATCGTGGCCAACCTGCCCTACAACATCTCCACCGCCCTTTTGATCGGCTGGCTGCAGGAGATTGCCGTGAGAGCCGATGTTTTGGCCGGCATGGTCCTGATGTTTCAAAAGGAAGTGGCGCAGCGTTTGCTGGCCGAGCCGGGCGGCAAGTCCTATGGCCGCCTGTCGGTGCTGACCCAATGGCTGTGCCAAGGCCGCTCCCTGTTCGATGTGCCCCGCCAGGCCTTTACGCCGCCGCCAAAGGTGACCTCCGCCATCGTGGAACTGATCCCCCGCCCCGAACCCCTCTTTGAGGCGGAGATATCCGCCCTGGAAAGGGTCACCGCGGCGGCCTTCGGCCAAAGGCGCAAGATGCTGCGACAAAGCTTGAAGACCCTGGGCGGGGATGCCAAGGCCCTGCTGCAGGCTTGCGGCATAGCCGAGACGGCGCGGGCCGAGACTCTCGGCGTCGAAGCCTTCTGCGCGCTGGCCCGGGCGGTTGCCGCGCCGGAGCGCCCTGATCGCGCGTGCTAAACGGCCTTGGCCGCGTGCCCTATTGGGCTCCGCGCAGGCTCTCCACAAAGTCGCGCAGGCCGATCTGCCGCTCCCGCTTGAGGCGTTCAGCGGTCAAGATGGCCTGCACCTGGGCCAGGCTGTCATTGAGATCGTGGTTGACGATCACATAGTCGTACTCGGCCCAGTGACTCATTTCGTCGGCGGCCTTGGCCATGCGGGCACGCACCACCTCCTCTGTGTCCTGGGCGCGGGCATAGAGGCGCCGCTCCAGCTCTTGCGTGGACGGCGGCAGAATGAAGATCCGCACCAAATCATTGGGGACCTGGTCGGCCACCTGCTGAGTGCCCTGCCAGTCGATATCGAACATCACGTCCTGGCCCTCGGACAAGGCCGCCTCCACGGGCTGACGCGGCGTGCCGTAGCGATGGCCGAAGACCAAGGCATGCTCCAGCATCTGGCTTTCTTTTACCAGACGATCAAATTCCTCGTGGGGCACAAAGTGATAATCCCGGCCGTCCACCTCCCCCGGGCGGCGCGGCCGGGTGGTGGCCGAGATGGACAGTGTCATGTTGGGCTCTTGGTCCAGCAGGGCGCGTGAGATGGTGGTCTTACCGGCCCCCGAGGGGGATGACAGCACCAGCATGAGACCACGACGTTTCATATAATCACCCTGCACCGCCCTACTTTGCACCATCTTGTTTCGGCAACACCGGGAACGCGCCTTCATTCAATGTTTTGCACCTGTTCGCGCAGTTGCTCGATCACCGCCTTCAGGGTCAAACCGATGCGGGTCAGCTCCACGTCGGCGGACTTGGAGCAAAGGGTGTTGGTTTCCCGGTTGAATTCCTGACACAAGAAATCCAGCTTGCGCCCGATGGCGCCGCCCGTCGCAAGCAGTTCCCGCGCCGCGGCCACATGGGCGGTCAGGCGGTCCAGCTCCTCGCGCACGTCCGCCTTGACCCCGAGCAGAGCCAGTTCCTGAGCCAAGCGTTCCTCCGGCACGGGGGGCTTGGCCTCCAAGAGCTCCGCCAATTGACGCTCCAAGCGGGCGCGCAAGGCGGCCGGCTGGGTCGCCGCCGAGGCCACCGCCTTTTCCACCTGATGTTCGATCTCATCGAGCCGGGACTGGATTAGATCGTGCAGACGTGCACCCTCAACGGCCCGCATCTCCAGAAGGGATAGCAGGGCCCGTTCCAGGTCCTCGGCAATGGCTTGGTTGCGGGCGGCGATGGCCTCCGGTTCCTCTTCCGCCTCGACCACCTCCAGAACCCCTTTCAGGGCCAGGAGGCCGTCCACACGGGGCGCCGCCAGGTCCAAGGAACCTTCCAACTGCTCCATTACCTCGCTGAGCTGCGCCAGCACTTCCTGGTTGATGGCGAGCTTTGTGGGCGCCGCCAAGCGGTTCACCGACAGGGTGATCTGAAAGTTGCCGCGGGCGAAATGCCGCGGCAAGGCCTGGCGCACCTTGGCCTCCAAGTCCTCGTAGCCGCTGGCCAACCGCACCCTTTGGTCCAAGTTACGGCCGTTGACGGACTTGATCTCCCATGACCAGTTGCTTTGCGGATCACTGCCTTCTTGGCGTGAAAAGCCGGTCATGCTGTGAATTTTGGAAGTCATAAAAACCTGTCCTGTCGCGCGCAAAAAGGGGACGCGCGAAACAATTTCCTGATCCGGCCCCCTTGCCCAAACCACCGCTTACGCGACCAAGAGGACTCGCGGCCCGTGATGTCCAGTCTTATATAGATCCCTTGAGGCCACAACAAGTCGCTGCCCGCCCACGGGGAAGAGCCCCGAAATCCGCACCACGGCATCAAGAACAACCAACAGGCAAACGATGAAAAACCCCCTCTCCATCCTGATCACCGGTGCCTCCAGCGGCATTGGCGAGGCTCTCGCCCTGGCCTATGCCGCGCCGGGCGTCACACTGGCCATTACCGGACGAAACCCGGCACGCTTGGCGGCCGTACTACAGGCCTGCCAGGACCGGGGCGCTGCGGTGGAGAGCACCACGCTCGACGTGGTCGATAAGGCGGGCCTGGCGTCTTGGATGGACGATTTGGATAAGCGGGCACCGTTGGATCTGGTGATCGCCAACGCCGGTATCTCCGGCGGAACCGGCGGCGGCGGTGAAGACGATGCCCAGACCCGGGAGATCTTCGCGGTCAACGTGGACGGGGTCATCAACACGGTCTTGAGCGCGGCCCGCCTCATGACGCCGCGCGGGCGCGGCCAAGTGGCGATCATGTCCTCCCAGGCCGCCTTTCGCGGTTTTCCCGGGGCGCCCGCCTATTGCGCCTCGAAAGCGGCGGTCCGGGTTTGGGGCGAAGGTCTGCGCGGCAGTTTGCATGCGGCCGGCCTTCAGGTTTCGGTGATCTGCCCGGGCTATGTGAAAAGCCGTATGACCGATGCCAACGACTTTCCCATGCCCTTTTTGATGCCGGCGGAAAAAGCGGCGCAAATCATCCAGCGGGGCTTGGCCCGGGACAAGGGCCGCATCGTCTTTCCCTATCGCCTTTTTGCCGCCGTCTGGCTGCTCGCCGCCCTGCCCCCGGCCTGGACCGACGTTATGCTGAGGCGCCTGCCGGAAAAGACCTAAGCAAGCCCGTCAAGGCTCCCATGCGGGGCTATTTGAATTCCACCTCAACGAAGGCGAAATCGTGGTCGTTGGCGTTGATGACGTTATGCTCCACGCCGGCCTGGCGGAAATAGGATTGGCCGCTGGTCAGCTCGCTGAACGACTCGCTGCCGTCCGGTGCCACGATCTTCAGTCGGCCGCTGGTCAGGGGCACGATCACGTAGTCGTAGCCATGACGGTGGTGCCCCGTCTCCGCCCCCGGGGCGAAACGCCACTCGGTCACGATGGTGCGATCGTTTTCCAGATGGGTGATTGGCTCGGCTTTTGCGGTCATGGACCTTTTCCTTTCAAGCTCCGGCGTGGCGGGCCCTGAGATGCAGACCCTTACACTGGTCAGCGAAGAATAAGCGCTTTCCCGAGGCCGGCCATGTGCCAATGCCAGGTAATTGCTGGGTCCAGGCGGGGGCATAACCCACGGCAAAAGCCGCCCTTATTGCTGATTTTGCTGTTTTTGAAACTGTCGCCATTTGGCCACATTTTTATTGTGTTCGGCCAAGGTCTTGGCGAAGGCATGGCCGCCCGTCCCGTCCGCGACAAAATACAGGTAGTCGGTTTCGGCCGGCGCCATAACGGCGGCCAGGCTCTCCTCCCCCGGGTTGGCGATGGGGCCGGGCGGCAGACCCTTGATCACATAGGTGTTGTAGGGATGGGCGGTCTTGAGGTCCTTGCGGGTCAAGGGGCGCCCAATCTCCCCCGTGCCGTTGGACAGGCCGTAGACGACCGTGGGATCGGACTGCAGCCGCATGCCCTTGTGAAGGCGATTGATAAAGACGCCGGCCACCAAGGCACGCTCGTCATCCTCGCCCGTTTCCCGCTCCACGATGGAGGCCAGGACCAGCGCCTGCTGGGGGTTATCGATGGGCAGACCCTCGACCCGTTTTTCCCAAAGGGCGGCCAAGCGCTCGGCCATGTTGTCGGCCATGCGCGCGATCAGGCTTTGGCGGCTGTCGCCCAAGGAAAAATAGTAGGTTTCGGGCAGCAGGCTGCCTTCGCTGGGAACCGCGTTGATCTCACCGCCCAGATTATCCGTTGCGCGCAGGATGTCGACCACGTCTTGGCTGGTCAGGCCCTCGGGGATGGTCAAACGGTGCAAAACCGTCTCGCCGCTGCGCAGATGATCCATCACCTCGCGCATGGACCATCCGGGAGCAAAGGCAAACTCCCCGGCCTTCAGGTCCCGCCCCCCGTCCAGGACCCGCACGCCGATCCTGAAAACATCCGCGTTTCGAATGATGCCGTGATCGGCCAGTTTGGCGGCAATTTGGGAGACGGATTCGCCCCGCTCCACCACCAGATGGGTTTCGGCCTGTAGCGGACCGGCTCGCTCGAACTGATCTTTGATGTAATAGGCGGCAAGGCCAAAGGCCAAAGCGGCAACCAGCAGACAGACGAGACCCAGACGAAAGGCCCAGCGCCAGAAGGACACTCGGCGCGGCTTTTCCGGTGGTTTCTCCGCTGCGGGATCTTCCGCCATGGGGCTGGGGTTTGTTTCGCCGGACACCCGCTACCTCTCAGCCATCATGGTGCCGGAAAAATCAAGACCCGTCGTAGTCCACCAAGACCAAGCTGGCGTTGGTGCCGCCAAATCCGAAGGAGTTGGACAAAGCCGCCTTGACCCGGCGTTCCTTGGCCTGGTGCGGCACCAGATCCATCTCACCGCAGCCCTCCGAAGGGTTGTCCAGGTTCAAGGTGGGCGGCACCGTGTTGTGCTTGATCGCCAGGATCGAGAAGATGGCCTCGACCGCGCCGGCCGCCCCCAAGAGATGGCCGATGGCCGACTTGGTGGAGGACATGCACAAGCTCCGGGCATGATCGCCGAACAGACGCTTGACCGCGTTGAGTTCGATCTCGTCGCCCAGGGGCGTGGAGGTGCCATGGGCGTTGATGTAGTCGATCTGACCGGGATCGATCTTGGCCCGCTTCAGAGCGGCTTGCATGGCCCGGAAGCCACCGCTGCCGTCCGGCGAGGGCGCGGTGATGTGATAGGCATCGCCCGACATGCCATAGCCGATGATTTCGGCATAGATTTGCGCGCCCCGCGCCTTGGCGTGCTCCAGCTCTTCCAAAACCACCACTCCGGCGCCTTCCCCCATGACAAAGCCGTCCCGGTCCTTGTCCCAGGGGCGCGAGGCCTTGGTGGGTTCGTCGTTGAAATTGGTCGACAGCGCCCGGGCCGCGGCAAAGCCGGCCACGCCCAAGCGGGAAATGGCCGCCTCAGCCCCGCCGGCCACCATCACGTCGGCATCTTCCAAAGCGATCAGCCGGGCCGCGTCGCCGATGGCATGGGCACCGGTTGAACAGGCCGTGACCACGGCGTGGTTGGGGCCCTTGAAGCCGTAGCGGATGGAGACATGACCCGACGCCAGGTTGATCAGGGCCGCAGGGATAAAAAACGGGGAAACCCGGCGGGGACCCTTGTCGTGCAATTGACGCTCGCCATGGGAGATCCATTTCAGACCGCCAATGCCCGAGCCGATCATCACCCCGGTGCGAAACTGGTCCTCTTCCCCCTCGGGCTTCCAGCCCGAATCTTCCACCGCCTGGCTGGCGGCGGCGATCGCCTTGACGATGAAATCGTCCATCTTGCGCTGTTCTTTCGGCAAGACATAATCATCGGGGTTATAATAACCCTCGGCGGTTTCGCCCGAGGGCACCTCGCCGCCGATCTGAGAAGGCAAATCAGAAACATCACAGGTTTCGATTTTGCGAATACCTGATTGGGCATTGATCAATCGATCCCAGACATGACCCACGCCACACCCCAGGGGGGTGACCAGGCCAAGACCGGTAACCACGACTCGTCTCATGGCAAACTTTCAATTGGACGCATTTTCGACTTCACCTGGGACCTGATCCGGTTAAAGGCCCAGGCCCGCCACGCCAAGGATCAGGCGTGTTCTTGGATGAAATCAACGGCGTCTTTCACCGTTACGATTTTTTCCGCCGCATCGTCGGGGATTTCACAACCGAACTCTTCCTCAAACGCCATGACCAATTCAACAGTATCCAAGCTATCGGCACCCAAATCGTCGATAAAGCTGGCCGATTCGGATACCTTGTCTTCCTCAACGCCCAGGTGTTCGACGACGATTTTTTTGACCCGATCTGCGATTTCGTTGCTCATTCTGTCTAGCCCTTAGTTAACCCGTAGCCCCGCTGGCTCTATCGGCATTTGGTGGGAATTTCAAAAAAGACCTGCGATTCCCGGCATCAATGCGTGCCAGGCGTCGCCTCTTATCACAGTTGTCCGGCGCTTGCCAACGCCTCACGGGGCAAAACACCGCCGGAAAGTCCATAATTTGTCCCCCCACATGGATTTAAACAGCGGATTTATATCATGGCCATGCCACCGTTCACATGCAAGGTCTGGCCGGTCACATAAGCCGCCTCTTCACTGGCCAGGTAAGCCACCGCCGCGGCGATTTCATCGGCACTGCCCATGCGCCCGGCCGGGATGGCCGCCAGCAGCTTTTCCTGCTGCGCTTCGCCCAGGGCATCGGTCATGGCCGAGGAGATAAAGCCCGGCGC
>JANQKX010000669.1 GCA_028280915.1 Kiloniellaceae bacterium | reverse complement strand
TCGCCCATGCCCCCAACCACCTCAGGGCGGTGATGACAGGTGGGCTGGTCGTAGTCCCGGGGGCCATGCAACACCCCGCCGCTTTTGGGGTCGAAGGCGCCAAAAACAACTTTGCGCAGGCGGGCGATGGAAATGGCACCGGCGCACATGGGGCAAGGCTCCAGGGTGACGTAGAGGTCCAGGCCCACCAAACGCTTGGCTCCCAGCTTTTCCGAGGCAGCGCGGATCACCAGGATTTCCGCGTGGGCGGTGGGGTCCAGGGTCTCCTCGACCCGGTTGTGATCAGCCGCGATGATCTCGCCCGTCTGCCCATTCACCAAAACGGCGCCCACCGGCACTTCCTCGGCGGCGGCCGCCGCGCGGGCCAGGTCCAAGGCCAGAGCCATGGGGGGCGCCATGGGGGGCGCGATGTCTTGGGCGGTCACGGCTTCATCCTTGTGCATCACGGGCGCCAAGGTGACCCCATGGGCATGACGGGTCAAGTCGTCCCGACAGAATGCCAAGATCAACCTTTGCCCAGGATCAACGTTTGCCAGGCTCAAGCCCAAAGCCTAAAGTCGCCGCCATGACAAAAACCGCCGCCAAGCCCGACCCTAAAAGCCAAGCCAGCCCGGAAGCCCCGGCGGGCGAGCGTATCGCCAAGGTGATCGCCCGCGCCGGACTGTGCTCCCGGCGAGAGGCGGAAAAACTGATCGCCGCCGGCCGGGTGGAAGTGGACGGCCAAGTGATCGAAACCCCGGCCACCCTGGTGACCCGGGCAAACAAGGTCCGAGTCGACGGACAGGCCCTGCCGGCACCGGAGCCGGCCCGTCTGTGGCGCTATCACAAGCCCAAGGGGCAGATCACCACCCGGCACGACCCGCAAGGGCGGCCCACGGTTTTTGACCACCTGCCGCCGGACCTGCCCCGGCTCCAGCCGGTGGGGCGCTTGGACCTGACCACCGAGGGCCTGCTGCTGTTCACCAACGACGGCGGCCTGAAACGGCGCCTGGAACTGCCGGCAACGGGTTGGGTGCGGCGCTACCGGGTGCGGGTTTTTGGCAAAGTGACCCAGGATCAGCTGGACGGCCTGGCCGAGGGGGTGACCGTCCACGGCATCCGCTACGGCCCCGTGGTGGCGAAGCTCGAGCGGCAGCTGACCTCCAACTGCTGGCTGACCATCGCCATCAAGGAAGGCAAGAACCGGGAGGTGCGGCGCATCTGCGAGCATTTGGAGCTGGGTGTGAACCGCCTGATCCGCATGAGCTACGGCCCCTTCCAGCTGGGCCGCCTGAAGCCCGGCGAGATCGAGGAAGTGCCCGGCACCATCCTGGCCGAGCAACTGGGCGGGGACGGCCCGGAAAAAGCGGCGAAAAGGCCCCGCACGGGCTGGGCCAAGAGCCGCCCCAAAACGCGCGGTAAACCGGGCCGCGCCCAGTCGGGCCGCAAAAAGGACCCGCGTCATGCGAATCGTCGCGGGCCAAAATAGGGGCCAGCGCCTGAGCGCGCCGCCCGGGGACGGCACCCGCCCCACCAGCGACCGCATCCGTGAGAGCCTGTTCAACATCCTGGAGAGCCGCTTCCGGGGCGATGGCACGCCCGGCTTTGCCGGCCTGAGGGTGTTGGATGCCTTCGCCGGCACCGGCGCCTTGGGCTTGGAAGCCCTCTCCCGCGGGGCCGAGCGGGCCTTTTTCATGGAGCGGGACAAGGCGGCTCAACAAGCCTGCCGCGCCAACATCCGGGCCCTGGGCGTGGCCGATCGGGCGGAACTGATCCCCGGCGACTGCCTCAAGCCGCCGCCGGCACCAGCACCCTGCCAGCTGGTCTTCCTGGACCCGCCCTATGGGCAGGATCTGGCCCCGCCCACCTTGCGGGCCTTGACGGCACAGGGCTGGCTCACCGAGGACGCGCTGATCGTGCTCGAAACATCGGCGCACGAGCCTTGCCCGGCGCTGAATGGCTTTTCACCGTTGCACAACCGCCGTTACGGCAAAACCGCCATTCACATCTGGCAATCGAATTCAAGAACGTGAGTTGTTTTAGGCTTTGTCGACTTGCAGATGCTTACCCCGAACCAAGCGGCGCATGAGAAGCAAGGCCAATGCGATAACAACCACCATTAACGATGCCCCGAAGCCATAAGGCGCTTCTTTGCCGATGTTTTCATACAAAAATCCGGCCAACACCGGCCCTGTGACCCGCCCCAACGAAGAGGTCGCCTGGCTAACGCCCAGGGCCACCCCCGAGGTTCCCGTCTTACAAAGCCGCGATACGAGGGACTGTAAGGTGGGATTACAAAACGCAAAGCCGGACGCCAGAAAGGCAACCCCAATCAGCAAAACGGCGATATCGTCTGCGATACTCATCACCGCCATGCCGATGGCCAAAAACAGGCTCGCGCCGATAAGCACATTGGGTTCGCCCATCCATTTGGTCAGCGGCCCGATCAAGATGCCGTTGCAAATAATGAGAATGACCCCGGCATAGACGAACAGATAGCCGACCTCCCGCACGCCCCATTCCAGAGTGTCCTTGGACCAGATGGCAATGGTCGATTCCATGTTGGCAAAAACAAAACTGACCAGAAAGACGATGGCGATGATCAGCCCCATATGGGGGAAGCGTATGGTCTCGCGAAAGCCGCGTACCAGTCCCTTTTGGGCAATGAGGTCTTCCTCGGCATCGGCGCCATTGGGCTTTTTTGATTCAGGCAAAAAGAAGAGGGCAATCAACAAAGTGACACCCGAGAGCACGGCCGAAAGCAGGGGAATGTTGCGATAGTCCTCCGCTGTGGCCGTGCCGTCAACCAGATAGCCGGTGATGCCCGGCCCGATGGTAAAGGCCAGGCCGAAGGCGACGCCCAGATACCCCATGTATTTGGCCCGGTTTTCCGGCTTTGAAATGTCCGACGCATAGGCCGGCGCCGCAGCGATATCCCCGCTCAACAAGCCGGCAATCATGCGCGCCGCGAACAGCATCCACAAGCCATCGGCAAAGGCGATTAGCAAAAAAGCACTGCCCGTGCCGATAAAGGAAATGAGCAAGACCGGTTTGCGCCCGATGCGGTCGCTGACCCGGCCCCAAAAAGGCCCCGCGATAAAGAGAGCCGCCGAATAAGTCGCCACCAGCAGGGTCACATCCAAGGGGCTACCGCCGTGTTGCAAGGCCAAAAACGGCAGCAACGGGATCATCAGCCCGAACCCAAGGAGATCGATGAAGATACAAACAAAGAGAAGGGGCATGGAGATCGTCTACCGGCGGCCAAACAGTTTTTCGATATCGGCGAGCTTGAGCTCCACATAGGTGGGGCGCCCGTGGTTGCACTGGCCCGAATGGGGCGTGGCTTCCATCTGCCGCAGCAAGGCATTCATTTCATCGGCGTTCAAGGCGCGCCCGGCGCGCACCGAGCCATGGCA
>JANQKX010000658.1 GCA_028280915.1 Kiloniellaceae bacterium | reverse complement strand
AGCACGATGATTGCCGGCGGTACGGTAACGGTGAAAAATCGCCTTGATCCCGGCAACGGGAAGCCCCATTGACCCAAAAACCAATTGTGCGACCAACTTATCGGCGGAAAGCGCATACCAATCGGCATTGTTCACCAAGCAGGAGACGGGATACGCCGCCGCCTTGCCGATAAAGCGGCTCTTTTTCTTTTTTTCATTGAACAATTTATCATCAAACAATCTGTAATAAAAATATTCCTTAGGTGTGATTTTGCCCGGCCCCACGGCCAATTGGGTCATTTCATAGAGTTGAGCCGGAATCGGTTTGCCTGTTTTTGCATAAACTTGTCTCGCACAACTCATAATCCCGTTGCTCATGTCGCCCCTCAGTTGCTCAATCCATAAACGCGCCGCCGGCTCGACCGGCACTTAAGCAGTATTCCTTTGAAATTGGTTTAACTATCGCACGATGCACTCATGTTTTTGATCTTTTGGCATCGTGTTTCAGCTTACCAGCCGGATTAAAAACACTCAAATAAACATAAAAATTTTTGTCAATTTTCTGCCGCCCCGCGCGGCCCCTTCCCCCCAATTCCAATGTGGCGTGATCTTAGAATGGCCCGTCGCTCTGCTTTTTCACGGCGCGCCCCCGATCCGCCCGCCACAAGGGCCCCTTTAGAGGCAAAGTCCTTCGAATGACCGAAAACCGCGCGTCCAAAATCCGCGCAGCAAAGGGATTCGCGGCACCGCCCAGCTCCGGCAACAAGAGCATTTCCATCCGCAGCACAATCTGCCCAAAAAAGGAAAAAGATCCGATTGAGAAGCCCCCTGTGTTGTCTCATGCACGCCATCAACCAAAATTTTCGGAAAACGACGAAAGAAAACGCCAATTGACCGCGGCGGGAATGGAATGATTGTTATGCACAAGACGACGCCAGCATGAAAAGCGATCCGGTTCCACTCGGATCGGCCCCGATGGCTTCAAGGCGGCTTCGTTCCCCTAGCCCCTCAGCTTGCAAATTATTCTTACAGCTCCGGTCAAGAATAGTTGCTTTTTATCTAACCCTGAAAGACCTACCCTAGCGTCTTTGGTGGTGCAGTGGCCAATGGGCGTACGGCGGCCAAAGATTGGGGAAAAACTTCATTTTTAGTTGTTATTATGAAAACTAAAAAATCAATGGATGTTTCAGTCTGGCGCGGAACCGCGGAGGGGGCCTTTCAAACCTTCCAGGTCCCCGCGCGGGACAGTCAGACCATTCTGGATGTGGTGGCCTGGATTCAGCAAAACCTGGATCCCACCCTGTCCTACCGCTTCGCCTGCCGGGTGGGCATGTGCGGTTCTTGCGCCATGACCGTCAACGGCCAGCCCCGCTGGACCTGCCGGACTCATGTCAAAAAAGCCTTGAAAAACAATAAGATTCAGATCGCGCCTCTGCGCAGCCTGCCGGTGATCAAGGATCTGGCGGTGGACATGGACCCCTTTTTCGACAAGTGGGTCCGGGCCGAGGGCGTGTTTCACCCCTCCAAGACCCGCCGGGACAAGGTCGAGGCGCTGGCGCCCCAGACCGCGGCGCGCCAAACCGCCGACGCGGGCATCGAATGTATCAACTGCGCGGTCTGCTATGCCGCTTGCGACGTGGTCGCCGCCAACCCGGATTACCTGGGCCCGGCCGCCCTCAACCGGGCCTGGACCCTGGTCAATGACGCCAAGGACGGCGGATACGACAAGATCTTGGAGGCGGTCAGTGACCACGGCGGCTGCCACAACTGTCATTCCATGGGCAACTGCGCCCGGTTCTGCCCCAACGAGCTCAGCCCCATGACCTCCATCGCCGGGCTGAAGCGCGCCACCGTGAAATCCTTCTTCAAGCGGAAGGCCTAGGCCATGCTCGACCTCAGGCTCTATTTGCTGCAACGGATTTCGGCACTGGTCATGGCGCCCCTGGTGCTGGGGCATATCGCGGTGATGATCTATGCGGCCCAGGGCGGTTTGAGCGCCGCCGAGATCCTGGGCCGCACCCAGGGCAGCCTGGGCTGGGCCCTGTTTTACGGGCTTTTTGTCGCCGCCGTCTCGGTGCACGGGGCCATCGGCCTGCGGGTCATCGCCCACGAAACCCTTGGCTGGCGCGGCCGGGTTTTGAGCGGCGCCACCTGGCTGGTGTTTCTTTTTCTCTTGTCCCTGGGGGCGCGGGCCGTCTGGGCCGTGACGGTGCCATGATCCGGCCCCACCGCAGCCATCCCCTGTGGCTGGCCTTTATCCTGCACCGCGTCTCCGGGCTGATCCTGGCGCTCTTCCTGCCGGTCCATTTCTGGGTCCTCTCCCTGGCGCTCACCGATCCGGCCCGGCTGGACGGCTATTTGGCCTGGAGCGACCTGACGATCGTCAAGCTGGCGGAGTTCGGGCTGGTCTTCCTGCTGGCCGTTCATATGTTCGGCGGCCTGCGCCTCCTGGCCCTGGAGCTGCTGCCCTGGACGGGCCGACAAAAGACCCTGGCCGCCGGCGCGGTGGGGGTCTCCGTGCTCGTCTCCGGCGGCTTTTTTCTGCAAGCGATCTAGGCCATGACCGTTATGAGCAAAATCGACCGGCACGACACGGACATCCTGATCATCGGCAGCGGCGGCGCCGGCCTCTTCGCCGCCCTGCATGCCCAGCAGTCGGCGCCGCAGGGCACCAAAATCACCATCGCGGTCAAGGGCCTGATCGGCAAGTGCGGCTGCACCCGCATGGTGCAGGGTGGCTACAACGTGGCCCTGGGGCCCGGCGACACGGTGGAACGCCATTTCATGGATACCATCAAGGGCGGGAAATGGCTGCCCCATCAGGACATGGCCTGGCGCCTCTGCGAGGAGGCGGTGGTGCGGGTGCAAGAGCTGGAAAACGAGGTGGGCTGCTTTTTCGACCGCCTGCCCGACGGCAGCCTGCACCACAAGGCCTTTGCCGGCCAGACCGCCGACCGGACAGTCCACAAGGGTGACCTGACGGGCATCGAGATCATCAACCGGCTCATGGAGCAGGTGCTGGCCCGGCCGGTGGAAAAACTCCAGGAGCATCGGGCCATCGCCTTGATCCCCACCGCGGACGGCGCGGCCCTCGCCGGGGTGTTGTTCATCGACATGCGCAGCGGCCAATTCCGTTTTGTGCGCGCCAGGGCGGTCCTCCTGGCCTCCGGCGGCGGACCCAGCATGTACAAGTACCACACCCCCTCCGGCGACAAGACCATGGACGGCTTGGCCATGGCCCTGCGCGCCGGCCTACCCCTGCGGGACATGGAGATGGTGCAGTTTCATCCCACCGGGCTGTTGGCCGGCGAGGATACCAAGATGAACGGCACGGTGCTGGAAGAGGGCCTGCGCGGCGCCGGCGGGCATCTGCTGAATGGCGCCGGGCAGCGCTTCATGTTCGACTATGACCCTCTGGGCGAGCGGGCCACCCGAGACGTGGTCAGCCGGGGCATCTATGCGGAGATGGGCAAGAACAACGCCTCGCCCAACGGCGGGGTCTACATTTCCATGGCCCATCTGGGACCGGACAGCGTGCGGCAAAAATTCAAGGGCATGGTCAAGCGCTGCGCCGACTGCGGCTTCGACCTGGCCGCCGGCAAGGTGGAGGTGGTGCCCACGGCCCACTATTTCATGGGCGGCGTGGTGGTGGACCCGGACACGCGCACCGCCCTGGAAGGTCTCTACGTGGCCGGCGAGGACGCGGGCGGCGCCCACGGCTCCAACCGCCTGGGCGGCAACGGCGTGGCCAATTCCACCGTCTTTGGCGGCGTCGCGGGCGATGTCATGGGTCAGGATATCCAGAAAACCCGATCCCATCGAGACCCGGACGAAACCGTCCTGGAGGCGGAGATCGCCCGGGCGCGCCATCCCCTTGGCCAAAAGCCGGGATTGATCCATCCTTTGCGCCGTGACCTCATGGCGGCCATGTGGGATTATGTGGGCGTCACCCGTACGACCGCCGGTCTGGCCCGGGGCGCCCAACGGGTCGGGGAAATCGAGGCTGAACTAATGGCGGTCGGCGTGGCCGGGGACAACCTGGCCTTCAATCTTTCTTGGCACGATTGGCTGAACCTGCACAGCCTGGTCTCGGTGTCCCGGGTGATCGCCCAGGCGGCCCAGGCCCGGGAGAACTCCCGCGGCGCCCACTATCGGGAAGACTTCCCCGAACAGGGCGAGTTGGAGACCTCCTACTTTACCGTCGCCCGGCAGAGCGGCGAGGACCTCCAGGTGGGGCGGGAGCCGGTCCGGTTCACCATCGTGCGCCCCGGGGAGACCGTCCTGCCGGAGGGCGAGCCGGAAAGTCTGGTTCAGGCCGCCCAATAGCAAAGTCGATCAGCAACAAAGTCGATCAGTAGCAAAGCCAATCAAACAAAAGGCAGCGCCATGATTTCCATAGACACCATCCAAAGCACCGCGGAAACCTTGATGGATCACGCGGCCATCGACATCCCGCAGGACTACCTGGACGGCCTGCGCGCCGCCGCCAAGGTGGAGGATGGCGATCTCTCGTCTTTTGTCCTGCATGCCATGCTGGAAAACTACGAGGCCGCTAAGCAGGACCGCCGCGCCATGTGCGGCGACACGGGCTGCCCCCGCTGGTATGTGAAAATGGCCAACGAGGCGCAAATCGAGGGCGGCCCGGTGGCGCTAGAGGAAGCGCTGCGCCGGGCCACCGCCGACGCAACCCATAACATTCCCCTGCGCCCCAATCGGGTCCATCCCCTATGGCGCACGGATCATGATAACAACGTGGGCATCAACGCGCCCGAGATCGAGTTCGGCTTCGAGCCCGAGGGGGATTGGATCGACTTGACCACGGTGCACAAGGGCGGCCTCTTCGGCACCGACTACCGCATGCTGTTCCCCAGCGACGGCATTCAAGGCATCAAGCGCTTTTTTCTGGACAGCCTGGTGGCCTTCGGCAAGCGCGGCCTGGCCTGCCAGCCGGCGATCATCGGCATCGGCCTGGGCGGGTCCAAGGACACCTGTATGGTGCTGGGTAAGCGGGCCGCCTGTTTGCGGGTGGTGGGGGACCGCAACCCGGACCCCAAGATCGCCGCCCTGGAGGAGGAATTCAAGGAATTGGGGAATTCCATCGGCATGGGCGCCATGGGTTTCGTGGGCAAATCCATGGTGATCGACTGCCACATCGAGGTGGGCTATTGCCACACCGGCGGCATGCAAATGAGCGTGCACGCCTTTTGCCTCTCGTCGCGCCGCGCCTGTGCCCGGATCCACGGCGACGGCCGGGTGGTATTCCGCACCGATCCCAATTGGTTCACCCCCTATCAGAGAAGGGAGACCGTGGCATGGCAAGCACCGACGGACCAAGCCGCATCCGCCTGAGCACCAACCCCACGCCGGAGGCCTTGGCGGCCCTCAAGCTGGGCGACGTGGTCTACCTGGACGGGGTGCTCTATACGGGGCGCGAGGGGGTTTACATGCGCGCCATCGAAGAACGCGTGCCCCTGCCCTTGGATCTGCCCAGGGAGAGCGCCGCCAACTTCCATTGCTCACCGGCCGCCACCCAGCGGGACGACGGCAGCTTCAACATGGGGGCCGTCACGGCCACCGCCTCTTTCCGATTTTCCAAGTGGATCAACGACTGGTTCGAGATTTCCGGCGCCAGGATCATCATCGGCAAGGGCGGCATGAGCCCTGAGGACTACAAGACCAAGTTCGTGCCCCACGGCGCCATTTACCTCACCACGGTGGGCTACGGCACGGGTGCCCTGCTCGGCCGGGGCATCAAGCAGGTCAAGGGCCTTTATTGGCGTGAAGAGCTGGGGCTGGCCCAAGCCATGTGGGTGATCGAGGCGGAAAACATGGGGCCCTTCCTTGTAGCCTCTGATATGTATGGCAACTGCCTCTTCGAACGGGAGAACGCCAAGGTTGCAGCCGGGCTTGCCGAGGTTTACAAGGGCACCAAGCCGGCCGTGCTCAAGCGCTTCGGCGAAACCGATGACCGCACCGACGAATTGATTTAATGGCCCAACCTTTCCACCTGGCCGTCGCCCAAAAGGCGCGGTCCCTTTTTCCTGGCATGCTCACGGCCGTTACCATCGCCTTGGCGGCTCAGTTCCTATCGGAGCATTACGGCGCGCCGGTCATGCTGATGGCCCTGCTGCTGGGGATCGCCTTTAGCTTTTTGAGCGAGGAGCCGACGGGGCGGTGCTCACCGGGCATCGAATTCGCCGCCAAGTCCGTGTTGCGTTTCGGCGTGGCCTTGCTGGGCTTGGGCATTACCATTCAACAGGTCATCGCCCTGGGAGGCGTCAATTTCGCCATCGCGCTGGCCGGCGTGGTGGTTACGATTCTCGCCGCCCTGGTGTTGTCCCGCCTGGTCGGCCGGCGGTCCCGCTTCGGCGTGCTCACCGGCGGGGCCGTGGCCATCTGTGGCGCCTCGGCGGCCCTGGCCATTTCCTCGGTCCTGCCCAATCACGAAAACAAGGAACGGGACACGGTTTTCACGGTCATTGCGGTCACCGCCCTGAGCACCTTGGCGATGGTGATCTATCCCCTCATCGCCGACGTTCTCGGGCTCTCGGACCAGGAGACGGGCGTCTTCCTCGGGGCCACGATCCACGATGTCGCCCAGGTGGTCGGCGCGGGCTACAGCGTGTCGCAAGAAGCCGGCGACACGGCGACCATTGTCAAGCTGTTGAGGGTCGCCCTTCTGGTCCCCATCGTGATTTTGATTTCGGTCTTTTTTTCAACCCGCGAGACCGCGTCCAGCAAACGATTGCCCGTTCCCTTTTTTATCATCGGTTTTGTTGTTCTGGTATGTGTGGGTTCCTACGGGCTGGTTCCCCAACTGGTCTCCGACGTGGTGCTCGAGACGTCCCGGTGGTGCTTGATCATCGCCATTTCCGGCCTGGGCATGAAAACGTCGCTGAAAAAACTGGCCGATGTGGGTGGCTCGGCCATTGCCATTCTTGTGGCTCTGACGGTGCTGCTGGCCGCCTTGTCATTGAGCCTGATCGCCGTCACGAGTGCCTGAAACCGAAACGGCGGGGGTGCCTCCCACTCTCTCCAACGGCGCCCTCAGAGCAGCATCCGGCCCAAGAGGATGAGGCCGGACAGGAACATGAGGAGAATCAGCAGGCGCCGAAACAGGGCATCGGGCAGGCGCTTGAAGATCAAGAGCCCGACCTGGGCGAATAAAACCGTGATGGGCAGGGCCACGGCCACGCTTATCAATGTGTCCCCTTTGTAGCCCCCGTCCAGGGCCAAGAGGCCCGCGGCGATCCCCAGAACGGTAACGTTGAAGGGTTGCAGCACGGCCCGGCTCTGTTCCTTGGTCCAATCCCGCAGGGCCAGCCACATGGTGGGCAAGGCGCCGGACAGCCCCGCCAAGGCGCCCAGGATGCCGCTCAGAAACCCGATGCCCCCATCGATCCAAGGGGTCGGCCGGGCGAGAGCGGGCAGGTCCCGGCGCAGCAGGAAAAACCCGCCATAAAGCAGGAGGAAAGCCGCGATCAGGACCTTTAGGGGTCCCGCCTCGATGTGCTCCAGAATGCGCAGGCCGATGGGGATCCCCAACAGCGCCGGCAGCAGGAACACCGCCAACCGCCGCCAGCGGATCGCCCGGCGCACGATGATCAGGCCCTGTATGCCGCTGGCGATGGACATGATCAGCGCCACCGCCACGGCCTGGCGCGGCGGCATGACCTGCAGCCACCAGCCAAGGGCAAAGA
>JANQKX010000634.1 GCA_028280915.1 Kiloniellaceae bacterium | reverse complement strand
GGGCCCAAGAGGGCGTCTGCCACCAACTCACCCATCAGCGCCAGGCCATAGCCCTTGTGGCCCCCGGCGGGCAGGATGGCGCCGCCGGCAAAATAGTCCTCCGGGTCGCGGCTCGGCCGCCCCTCCCGGTCCATTAGGCAGCCTTCGGGCAGCAAGGCGCCCGCCGAACGGGCGGCATAGATCCAGCCGCCGGCGATCATGGAGGTGGCGAAGTCCAGCACCACCGGGCCGCGCGCGCCACCCGGGATGCCGATGCACCAGGGGTTGGTGGGCAGTACCGCCCGGGCGCCGCCATGGGGCGCCACCTGACGCCAGTTCTGCCGGTTGCCGCCGCCGATGCAGATGGTCATGAAGCCCTTCTCGGCGGCGGTTTCCGCGTAGGCACCATGCCGTCCGGTGTGCCCAACGTTGCGCACGGCCATGGCCGCGATGCCGTTTTGCTCGGCCAGGGCGGATACCCGGTCATAGGCCAGGATCATGGCCGGGATGCCGCTGCCACCCCGCCCGTCGATCTCCTCCGCGCCAGTTTTGCTGGTGGTGACCCTGGGCTCTGCATCGGCGCGCATGTAGCCGGTCCGCATTTGCTCGGCGTACTGCAGGACCCGCATGACCCCGTGGCTTTCCATGCCGCAGAGGCTGGTGTCGACGAGATGGTGGGCGATGGCGTGGCTGACAGAGCTGCGGCAGCTAAGCCGGTCGAATATCTCGGACAGGATGTTCTGCACCTCGGCGGCCGGGACTTCTATCCGCGATTCGGCCAGTTCCAGTTTGCTGGTGGGATTTTTCACGGGACGGCGTCCCCAAGCCGGATGGGGAAGCGGGCGCGGATCTCCCGGTCCACTTCGTCGGGGATGTGGTCGGGTGGCGGCGCGGCGAGCAATTCCCGGGTGCGGGTCCGGGCCCGTTCCAGCAGGTCCTTGTCGTCGCCGGACTGCCATTCCTGGGGCGTGCGCCGGTCGGCCAGGGCGGGGTAAAAATAGTCGGACTGCATGCGCTCCAAGGTTTGCCCATGACCGAGAAAATGCCCGGGGCCGTCGATGCACACGTCCCGAATGGTTTCCAGGGACAGGGTGTCCGGGGTGACTTCCAAGCCGCGGGTCGCCCGCAGAATGGCGCCGATCATGTCGTTGTCCAGCACGAAGCTCTCCAGGGAACATCCCAGCAAGGACCCGTACATGCCGGCCGCCTCGTAAATCAGATTGGCGCCGGCCAGGGCCGACAACAGTTCCGTATAGCCTTTTTCGTAGCCCGCTTGGAAGTCGGGCATCTTGCTGTCGGTCATGCCCGCGGAAACGGCGCAAGGGATGTCATAGTGCTGGGCCATTTGGGCGCAGGCGGCCATGAGCAGGCCTTGTTCGGCGCTGCCGCCGGACATGGCGCCGGTACGCAGATCCGAGACGAAAGGTAAGGCCCCAAAGGTGGCCGGATGACCCGGGTTCAGCAGATTCACATAAACCAGGCCGGCCAGGACCTCCGCCGTTTGCTGCGCCACCGCGCCGGCCAGGGGGGCGGGACTGGTGGCGCCGGCCTGGCCCGCCGAGACCAGTTTCAAGGGGATGCCGTGGCGGGCCGCGCATTCGATCACCCCCAGGGCTTCCTCGGCGAAGGTGAGGGGCGGCACGATGAAACAGGTGGAGACGCAGAGGGGCGGCCGGTCCCGCAGGGCCTGCCGGCCGCCGGCGATGATCTGCATCATTTCGACCGCTTCTTCCATCACGCGCGCGGCACCGAAGGAGGAGCCCACGGGCTTGGCTGTGCCTTTCAGGCAGGCATAGGCCGTGTTGATGTCCATTTCCCGCGGGTCGGGAATGTCCCGCGCCACCACCGTGCGCTGGAACATGTGTATGTTGGGCAGGGCCTCGGCCAGGCGCGCCATGTTGTAGAGGTCCGCCAGGGTGGAATCCCGCAGGCTCTGGGTTTCGCTGTCCACGATGTGAACCGCCGCGCCCGAGGTGCCCAGGTGAATACGGGTGCCCGAAGGGTCCAGGTCGTGGTCCGGCTTTTGCCCATGAAGCTTGAAGCCCCGCCCGGCCACCGCCAGCATGCGGCGCACCAGTTTGGCTGGAAACAAAAGGCGGCCGTCCTCGGTCAATCGGCCGCCGGCCGCCGTGACCGTGATGATACAGGTCTCGTTGGCGCCGCGAATGCCGATCTCCTCCAGGATTCGCAGGGCCGTTTCGTCAATCATGGCCACTTCTCGGCGGCTCAAGGGCTGAAAGCGTCCACCCTCAATGCCTGGCCAGATGGCCGTCGTCGGGCCTTGACCGGCGCCTTCGGCCCGTTCGGCCCGGCGCGCGGCCCGGCCGCCCGCCCGTGCTAGTCTCGTCATGGGGCAAACTCCTGAAAGAAGGATTTCACATCGGTGGTTTCCGGCCACTGGAGCAGCCGATCGAAGGTTTCGCGAGACCGCCCCCCATTGGCCGCGAACTTTTCCGCCAACTGCGCGGTGCTTAGCGGGTTCTGAGGGGCGCCGATGGGGTAGGCGCAGGTGGCTTCCATCCGTTCATCCCCCATCGAGATCACCAGCCGGTCCGGCTGTTGCGGATCATAGTTCAGCGCGGGCTCCCGGGCCGGTTCGTCGCTGACCTGGGTGATTGCGATCAGGCGGGCCACCTCCGTATCCCGCCAAAAGGCGTTCGCGCCGTTGGCCAAGGTCAGGCCGCTGGCGACCAGGATCTGCGCGATGCAAGCGGGGGCGGAAAACAGCGCCTCGCCACGGGTCGTTGGGCGGTCAAAGGGCAGGATCGCGCGATGGAAATCCGGCAAGGTGGCATGGATGGCCGTGATGCGGTCCAAGCGATCCACCAGCCGGGGTCGGAGCGCCAGGGCGGCGGTCATCAGCCGATGGGTATAGCCGCAGGACGGCCAGGGCTTGAACACAATGCCGTATTGCGCCAGAGCCCAGGGGTTTCCCAGGGGCTTTAGGGGACGGCCCGCGCGGCCCATCAAGCCGGCGAAGCCTCGCGGTGACTCGATCACCGCCTCTTGGCCGGTGGCGCCGGCCCGGGCCATCAGGGCGGATTCCAAACCGGCCCGCGCCGCAAGCCCGGCCTGCAGGGGTTTGGCGTTGGAGCCGAACTGGACCGTATAGCCGATGGCTTGGGAGGCGGCCAAACAAAGGGCATGGGACGTTTGCGGGCCGGTGAGCCCCAGCAGGCGGGAGACGGCGGCGGCCGCGCCCAAGGCCCCGAGAGTGGCGGTGGAATGAAACCCCCGGGCATAGTGGTCCAAGGTGACCACCTCGCCCAACCGGGCGATCACCTCGAAGCCGACCCCATAGGCCGCCAGCAACTCGGTACCGGAAACGGGCTGAAAATGGGCGG
>JANQKX010000604.1 GCA_028280915.1 Kiloniellaceae bacterium | reverse complement strand
CGACGGCGGCGCCGCGGTGGTGCTGATGAGCGCCGACGAGGCCGGCAAGCGCGGCGTCACGCCGCTGGCCCGCATCGTCTCCTGGGCGACCTGCGGCGTGGACCCGGCGATCATGGGCACCGGCCCCATTCCCGCCAGCCGCCTGGCCCTGGAAAAGGCCGGCTGGACCATCGACGATTTGGATCTCATCGAAGCCAACGAAGCTTTCGCCGCCCAAGCCCTGGCGGTCAACAAGGACATGGGTTGGGATACGGACAAGGTGAACGTCAACGGCGGCGCCATCGCCCTTGGCCATCCCGTCGGCGCTTCGGGTGCCCGCATCCTGGTGACCCTGCTGCACGAAATGGCCCGGCGCGACGCCAAAAAAGGCTTGGCGACCCTTTGCATCGGCGGCGGCATGGGCATTGCCATGTGCCTGGAACGCTAAGGTCCGTTGGAATTTTTACCTTGTACAAACCGGCCTCAAATTGAGGCCGGTTTTTTTTGACACACGTACCGAGTACGTTCGTAAGCAAACACATTGAGAGATGCAGAAAGGCCCCAAACCAAGTGACTGATATGGACGTCGCCGTTTCACCCGACCATTGGATTAAGTCCCTCGACGCGCTGGAGGCGCTTTACAGCCCGGCCAATCCACGTGCCATCGCCAAGGAAACCCAGATGCTGACGCCGGCGTACCGAAAGTGGATCGAGTGGGCGCCGTTTTTCGCGCTGGCCACCAGCGGTCCCGGCGGACTGGATTGCTCACCGCGTGGCGATGCCTCTGAGCAACTGGTGCACATTATGGACGATCGGCACATCGCCTTTCCCGACCGCCAAGGCAACAATCGCTTGGACAGTTTGAAAAACATCATCGCCGATCCCAAGGTGGGACTGCTGTTTTTGGTGCCTGGTATTCTCGAGACCCTGCGGGTCAACGGCACGGCCCGCATCACCACCGACCCGGAGATGAAAGCCCTGTTCCAAGTCAACGGCAAAGATCCTGTCACCGTTGTGGTGGTCCGCATCGAAGCGGTTTATTTTCAGTGCGCCCGTGCGCTGTTGCGCGCCCGCCTTTGGGACGCTGCTAGCCACGTCCCGCGCCAGGAGGTGCCCACGGCCGGACAGATGATCAAAGGCGCGCTGCCCCAGTTCGACGCCGATCAATATGACGACGCCTTGGACACACGGCTGGCGGAGAACCTTTATTAAAGATACTTTTGGAGGGCACCGCCCTTTTTTAAGGACACGGTCATGTCGCCCAATTCGCCAGACCAGCAAGCACCGGAGATCCCGGTCATTCCAGAGATCCCGGTCATCCCAGAGATCCCAGTTATCAATGTGGGCGAAGATGGGCCCTTGGCGCTGTTGCGCCAGCCTGAAACCGTCGAGCGATTCCTGGTGAAGGGCCGGGCCCAATACGGCGGCTGGCTGGTGGATCGGCTGGACGCGCTTTCGCGGCGTTGGGCACGGCGCGCCAATTCCCCCTACCTGGCCGAGTTGGAAAGCGCCGCCGAGGAAAAACTCCCG
>JANQKX010000603.1 GCA_028280915.1 Kiloniellaceae bacterium | reverse complement strand
AGCGCGGCCTACCAAGCCATCGCGGCCCAGGTGCGGGACAAACTGGTGGGCTCGGCGGCCCGGCCCACGCCCAGCATCGTGATGGAATAGGGCTAAATTCGGCCCCTATCCCATGCGGCCGGTGAAAGGCTTGCCGGTCCACAGGGTAATCAAGTGGGCCAGCATCAACACCACCACCAAGATGGCCAGGTATTGAATGGCCAGATAGGGGATCATGCGCGGCTTGCCGGGCTCGCTGGGGCGGCGGGCCATGACGTTGGAAAGGCCACCGAGGACCACGGCCGTGCCCAGCACCACGAGAGTCACGGTCAAAGTCATAAGCAAATCACCCCGGCGCTTCAGCCTTACCGGCGGTCCAGGCGAACAAAGCTGAGCTGGGTGCCGCTGGGATCGGTTTCGTTCCGGCGCCAGACTTCCCGCCATGCCGCCCGCCAGGTATCGGAGTCCCATTGAGGAAAAAACGCATCACCGGCCGGACTGAGATGAACCTCGGTCAGGTAGAGGCGGTCGGCCGTGGCCAGGGTTTCTTGATAGATTTGCGCACCGCCGATCACCATGATCTCTTCCACCTTGGCGGCCTCGGCCAGGTCGCGGGCCCGCGCCAAAGCCGTGTCCAGGCTGTGACACACCTGCGCGCCCTCAAATCCTTCATAAGTCTGATCGCGGGTCACCACGATGTTGGGCCGGCCGGGCAGGATACGGCCGATGGATTCATGGGTTTTGCGGCCCATGATCAGGGGTTTTCCCATGGTTTGGGACTTGAAGAACTTCAAATCGGTGGTCAGGTGCCAGGGCAGGCCGTTGTCTTGCCCGATAACCCCATTGTCGGCCACGGCGACCGCCAGACAAATCTTAACCATGGTCAAACCGCGATCGGCGCCGGGATGTGGGGATGGGGATCATAGCCCTCGAGCCGGAAATCCTCGTAGGAAAAGGCGAAGATATCCGTCACGTCCGGGTTGATCATCATGCGCGGCAAGGGCCGGGGGCTGCGGGTCATCTGTTCTTCGGCCTGGGGCAAGTGGTTCAGATAAAGGTGGGCATCGCCCAAGGTATGGATGAATTCCCCCGGCTTCAGTCCGCTGACCTGGGCCACCATGAGGGTCAGAAGCGCATAGGAGGCGATGTTGAAGGGTACACCCAGAAATACGTCCGCCGAGCGTTGGTAAAGCTGGCAGGAGAGCTTGCCGTCGGCCACGTAGAACTGAAAAAGGCAGTGGCAGGGCGGCAGGGCCATACGGTCGATGTCCGCCACGTTCCAGGAGCAGACCAAGAGGCGCCGGCTGTCGGGATTGGATTTGATCTGAGCCATGAGCTGGGCGATTTGGTCGATGGTCCCGCCCGATGGCGTGGGCCAAGAGCGCCATTGCACGCCGTAAACCGGACCCAACTCGCCGTTTTCATCGGCCCATTCGTCCCAGATGCGCACCCGGTGAGACTTTAGATAGGCGATGTTGCTGTCGCCTTTCAGGAACCAAAGAAGCTCGTAAATAATTGATTTCAGGTGAAGTTTCTTGGTGGTCAAAAGCGGAAAGCCGGCGCCGAGATCAAATCTCATTTGATGGCCGAATACACTGAGCGTGCCCGTGCCCGTACGGTCACCCTTTTTTGCGCCCTGCTCGCGCACCCGCGCCATGAGTTCCAGATATTGTTTCACGCGTTCACCAAACCTTAAAAGAACGGGACTTTTGTTTCCCAGGAGCGCCAGATCGGCAGATCTTCCCCCTTGTTGGCGAGTCGCGCCAAGCCGATCGTGTTAGATCTGGTCCTTCCGCGCTATTTGACCAAGGGAATGGTCGCGAAATTCGCACGACAGTTGATATGGAGGCTTCCACACCTCGACCAAAGCCCCTATATTAGCGGGGTCGGGAAACCGACTATGGCACAAAACGAGCCTATGGAATAGGCGCAGCGGACCCGGGGGCAGTACCCGGCGCCTCCACCAACTCTCAAAAATCTAGCAATTTTGCTAGGCCGATAGCTTGGGGGCGAAACAGGATCGACGCGCGTAGTAAAGATAGGAACGGTGCTCGGCATGGTACCGCCGTTATCGGGCCAATACTATAGTTGCGAACGACAACGATAGTGAGGTTCGCCTCGCCGCGTAATGCGGTCGGGTTAGCCGACTTAAGTCCTGGGCCTTCACACGCTCAGGCGGGGTTTGGGGGTGCACCTGGCAACAGCAGCACCTCACGAGCGGGCCTTCGGGCCCGCTCGACACCTTGCCCGGGAAACACCAACGGATTCGGGACGGAATTCGGGGTTCGGATGGGCAGGCTTTGGGGGCGAGTGGGGCAAACCGATCGACAGGGCGAACGATCTCGGTGCCTTGGCCCCGGAACATCGGGTATTTTGGCCGGCCGCGGCATGGGTAGGGCTGCGGGCTGGCCGTGACAGGTGAGAGCGGAGAGTACGGCCGGGCATGAGCAGCAACGACCTTAGTAGCGAAGACCTTAGATATGACCAGATGGTGCAAGATGCTCTGCGCAGTGTCGTGCAACGCTCCCTTACCCAGGTAGCCGAAAAGGGCTTGCCGGGAGAACACCATTTTTACATCACCTTCAAGACCCAGCACCCGCAGGTGGATATCCCGCCGGAACTGAGCAAGCGCTACCCCAGCGAAATGACCATTGTGCTGCAAAACCAGTTTTGGGACCTGAACGTGGCGCCCGACCGTTTCGAGGTCACGCTCAGCTTTTCCAGCGTGCCGCACCGCCTGAAAGTGCCCTTCAGCGCGGTGATCGCCTTTGCCGATCCCTCCGTGCGTTTCGGCCTGCAATTCGATGTGTCCGAGGGCGATGGCGTCAGCGTTTCCCCCGCCGATACCCTGTCGGAAGGCCAGGCCGTCACCTCGGCCAACGCGGCCGGCAGCGAAGAGGAAGGGCCCGCCGAGGCCGACAAGGAAGAAGCGGCCGAGGCCGGCGAAGCCAAGATCGTTACCTTGGATTCATTCCGAAAAAAATAGGTTTTTCAATGCAATAAGGCTAAGGCCTCGCGCCGGTCAGGGCTTGCCCGCGACCGCGCCCGGCACCCAGGGGCGGACCTTTTTCTCCGGCGCCTTAACGGCCTCGAGCAGACCGCTTTTGCGGCGCAGAATGCCGATGAACTCGTCGTAGCGCCGTTTCAGCTCCTGCCGTTCCTCCGCGCTGAGTTTGTGTTCGGGGATGCGGCTGAGGTCCCTTTGGGATAGATCGGTCATATCTGTGGCCTTTCGGGCAATTGGACCCTTGGCGGTTAATACCAAGTCTCGGGAGTAATGACTCATAGGGATCGCTTCTGAGAAGGTTCGGATAGGAAACAGGCCGCAGTCGATGCCATTCATCGTCAAGGCCTGTTGACGCCCCCAATAACAATATGGCCGAACCTTCTCAGAAGCGACCCCTATGAGTCATTACTCCCGAGACTTGGTATTAACCGCCAAGGGTCCAATTGCCCGAAAGGCCACAGATATGACCGATC
>JANQKX010000533.1 GCA_028280915.1 Kiloniellaceae bacterium | reverse complement strand
CGCCAGCTCCTGCTCCACACCTATGGCCGGGGCATCCGGGGCAAAGTCGCCTATTTGCAGGCCTCCCTGCACGCCGATGAAACGCCGGCCATGCTGGCGCTGCACCACCTGATTCCCTTGCTGGACGCGGCCGACGCGGCGGGACAGATCAGCGGGGAGATTCGCCTGGTCCCCTATGCCAATCCCATCGGATTATCCCAATTCGTCAGCGGCCATCACCTGGGCCGCTATCACAATGACGGCGGGGAAAACTTTAACCGGGGCTGGCCGGACCTCTACGACGGCCTGCCGGAGAAGGTCGGTGACAAGCTTGGGGGCGATGCGTCGGCCAATGTGTCCCTGGTGCGCGCGGCCTTGCGCGAACTGGTCGCGGAAAGGGAACCGACCACGGAACTGGAGTCCCTACGTTTTACCCTGGCCCGCCAAGCCGTCGACGCCGATTACGTCTTTGACTTGCATTGCGACGACGATGCCCTCATGCACCTCTACCTCATTCCCGCCCATTGGCCCCAGGGCGCCGGCCTGGCCGCCGAGCTGGGCTGCCGGGCAGTCATGCTGGCCGCCGATTCCGGTTCCGGGCCCTTCGGCGAGTGTTTCTCGGTTCCTTGGACCCGGCTGCAAGCGGCCTTTCCCCAACACCCCATTCCCGCCGCCTGCATCGGCGGGACCGTTGAACTACGCGGCCAAGCCGACGTGAGCGACGAGCTGGCCCGCGCCGATGCCCAGGCCCTGTTCCGTACCTTACAGCGCGAGGGCCTGATCGCCGGAGATCCCGGAGAGCCCCCCGCCCCCTTATGCGAGGCCACCGATCTGGCCGCTTGCGAAATCGTGCACGCGCCGGCCGCCGGAATCGTTTCCTATGAAGCCGAGCTCGGCGCGCAGGTGAAAAAGGGCCAGACCATCGCCTGGCTGATCGATCCGGCCGCGGAAGAGCCCACTGCCGCCCGCCAAGCGGTCAAGAGCGGGACCGACGGCCTGGTGCTGTCCCGCTCCACACGCAAGTACGTCAGCCCCGGCGAAAGCCTGGCCAAGGTGGTGGGAACCGAACCTTTGGCGGATCGCAAAGCGGGCGCACTACTTGAAGCTTAAAGCACCGAATGGGTGGCATTTTTTGCTTGAACGACGCCAAAGCCCTGGGGTAGCTGATCATTATGACACCCATGGAGCTAATCAAAGTCATTAAGCTGCACCAGGCCTATCTGGAACCCGGTCCCGGTGGCATACGGGCAAATTTGGCCATGACCGTGTTGCAAGGCTCCTCCCTGCCGGGAATCAACCTGCAGGGCGCCACACTGGCCGGCGCCAACCTAAGCGACTGTGATCTATCCGACAGCAATCTTTCGAAGGTTGATGCCTTCGGCGCCAGTTTCGCCCGTTCGGATCTGACCAAAGTGGATTTCACCGGTGCGGATCTGCGGGGCGCCGACTTCCGCGGCGCCAAGCTGCGCCATACCATCCTGGCCCATGCGGACATGCGACGGGGTACTCTGCTGAATAGCGACGGGACCGACGTGCGCGTGCTGCATGCCATGCTGGACGACGCGGACCTGGAAGAAGCGGACCTTTCCTATTCCGAGTTGGAGGGAGTGGGACTTTCCGGCGCCAACCTGGCCAACACCAATTGCGAGGGCGCGCGCATGAACGGCTGCGACCTGAGCGATGTGAAGTTCGCCAACGCCAATTTGAAGGGGGCGTCCTTCTCCGGCTCAAACCTGTCGGGGGCCAACCTTGCCGGCGCGGATCTGCGCAACGCGGACCTGGAAATGGCGGACTTGAGTGATTCCACCCTGAGCGACGCGGATCTGACCGGCGCGAACCTGGACGGCGCCAACATCGAGGGGGCGGAGACCAGCGGGACCCGCTTGACCCGCTCCGCCGGCGACTTCGGTGAACGCATTCAAAACGCCTTGATGTCCCATCAGAAGTGGGTCAACTCCAGTGGCATCAAGGGCGAGCGCTGTATCTTAGCGAATGAAAACCTGCGCCACATTGACTTGACCGGCATGGTTCTGGACGGCGCCGACCTGAAAGGCTCGGACCTGAGCGGCGCCAAGCTGCGGCGCACCCGATTTGTCATGGCCGATTTGTCGGGCACGGATTTATCCCATACGGACCTGGGTCAATCGGCGCTGAACGGCGCCAACCTGAGAGGAGCCAACCTCACTTGCGCGGACCTCTCGGACGCCACCTTTACCGCAGTCGAACTGCTGAACAGCGAGAACAAACCGACCGGCCGCTTCTGGTCGGCCAACTTGACCGCCGCCGATCTGACGGATGCCATCTTATGGCGGGCCGAGTTGAGCACCACCAACATGCTCGGCGCCTTCATGGAAGGCACGGATTTCAGCGGCGCGGATCTGTCCCAAGCCAAGTATGATGAGGATGATCTGGAAGACGCCGTGACTGACGGCGCCAAACTGCCGGAAAGGTCGACGGCCTGAACCGCGATACCTTCGCGCGCTATTAAATCACGCGAACGGCGCTTATAGGTTGCTGTACCGCTTTATGGCCCCAGCCATTTTCAGCACGACCCGTTTGGCCGAGGTTTCGCTCTAACTCATTAAAGTTTAGAGCGGAGTTCAGGCCAATTGGATCGTATTACGATTCCAATTGATCTGAGCTTCGCTCTGGGCAGGCGGAATTTCTTGCGTTGCCGAGGCGGGTCGGCAAACCAACGAAAGGGGCCTGACCAAACCTCGATGAATTCGGGTTGGTCATCCAACACCTGGGCTTCCAGATTGTTCGACTCGGACACCGCGATCTCCATTCCCTAAGTAGTGGAGCGGGACTGTGACGAGCTTCCAAGGCAGCATCATGACGCGATGGTGACACTTGGACGACAAGGGGCGAATTTTCGGCCATCGAATCGGCATAGACCCGTCTCACAACTGTCAAACGGCGTAAAGTCTTTGCGGGGTCGGTCGCGGCGGGTATCGCCGGAGTGGAGATCGCCGGGGCGGTGAGGCCAAAGCCGGCGTGGCTGGGGCGGCAGGGATCGAACCTGCGAATGGCGGTATCAAAAACCGCTGCCTTACCACTTGGCTACGCCCCAATGCAGTGGCCGTTTTGCCGTCGGCCACGAGTGCCTTGAACCTGCCGACTCATGCGGCCCGGTCAAAGCTGCGGCAAACTAGCGTCCGCGACCGGTCTTCGCAAGAATCCTTTTTCTAAAATTTCGGCAGTAGCGACGGCCGACAAAACGGTTGTCCCGGCGTCATGGATCAGACGGTGATTTTGAAAACAAGTCGTGGCGATAGTGCACCAAAATGAAGCCCAGCCCCGCGGCCGAGAGCAGAAACACGGCAGACAACAGGGCATCGGCGAGACCGAGCCAGATCATGACCGGAATGGCCAAGAGCAGATCCTCCGGCGCGATGCCACCGAGCCCCTGCAGTTTTGCCGATCGGCGACTGCCCCCTGCTCTAACATGGTCGATCAGGATCAGCAAAACCGCCACCACAAGGCCCGCCGCCAGCCCCATGATGACGGCCAATTGGCCGCGGCTGGCCCCGGTAAGGCCAAAACCCAAGCCCCACAAGGCCGCACCGGCGCAAAGGGCCGACACCATGGCGAAAAAAGAGCGGGAGGAAGCAGTAGACGGCGGCCCTGACGCCGCTCTATCTTCGGCCTCAGGCGCGGCCATTTGCATGGCCAAGAACCCGAACAGCAGGCAAAGCAGGAAAAAGCCCGCCCCCAAGTGGCGCCAAAAGTCGTCACCTTGGGCAAGGGCCAAGGCCGCAGCCAGTCCAGCCAGCACCTGGCCCCCCGCCGGCACCTGCGGCGGCACGCCCCGCGCCCGCAAGGCCATGGCGCCTGGGCCCAGAATGCGGCGGAGCCAGCTTTTCTGCCCCATGGCCGCCTCTTTAGGCCCGGGGGAAGTGAATCGTCGGCGAGGCCGCCGGATCGGGCGCCAGGTCGCGGCCGCAATCCGAGATTAAAGGAGCACTGGCGACCCACCAACCCGGATGACCGCGAGCGATTTGAGCCGCGGCCGCAGCCGCTTCCGCCTCGGCTTCGAAGAGGCCAAAGCAGCTGGCGCCGCTGCCGGACATGGCGGCGAAGCGGCACCCCTCGGTACCGGCCAGGGCCGCCAAA
>JANQKX010000424.1 GCA_028280915.1 Kiloniellaceae bacterium | reverse complement strand
TTGCAAAAACGGTTACTTCAGGAAAGCGAAAAGCTCAGATTAGCCGCGGCGTCCCGAATTCTTCACGGGGGACTAAAAAAACGACAGGGCGGCGGCCCGACCAGCCAGCCGCCCAGCACCAGCCGCCTAGTCCGGCGAGGGGCCGGCGGCGGGTTTGCTGAGCTGGCGGTGGCGGGTGGCTTCCCGGTGGGCGATGTAGAGGGAGCTGCCGATGATGATCACGGCCCCGCCCATGGCGCGCAGCTCCGGCACTTCGGAAAACAGGAAATAGCCCGCCGCCGCCATGAAGATCAAACGCAGATAGCTGAAGGGCGCGACGAAACTGGCCTCGCCGGCGGCATAGCCCCGGATGTCGCAGTACATGCGTGCCGTGGCGAAGACGGAAACCACGGTCAGATAAAACAGCTCCGCCGGCGTGGGCGGCACCCAGACCGCCACGGCCAAGGGCAGGCAGCCGATGGAGGTGATCACGCCGGAATAAAGCAGCATGGTGGAAGGCGCCTCGGTGGTGGAGAGCATCTTGCCCGTCACCAAGGCGCAGGCGAAAAGGAACGACGAGCCCACGGCGATGATCATCGCCCCCTCGAAGGTACCCGGCGTGGGCCACAAGACCACGATGGCGCCGATGAACCCCACGCAGGTGGCGCTCCAGCGGCGCCAGCCCACCTTTTCGCCCAAGACCGGCACCGCCAGAATGGTGATGAACAAGGGCGCGGTGAAAAACAGCACGGTCACCGTGGCCAGGGGAATTTGGCTGATGGCATAATAGCCGCAATTGATGGCGGCCACGGCGAAGACGCCGCGCACCACGTGCAGGCGCCAGCGGGCGGAGATGTGACGGCGCCAGCCGCTGTCGCCGAGGGTCGCGGCCTGGGCGGTGCCCTCGGGATTGCCCTGCTGGGCGTTCTCCTTAGTATTGCCCTGCCCGGCCCCGCCGTTGGAGCCGTTGCCCCCTTCCCGCGCCCGGCGCAGCATGACCAAGGGAATGGTCAGCAAGAGGCCCACCAAGCAGCGCAAAAAGGTGATTTGCAAGGTATTGATGTCGTCGGCCAGATCCTTGATGCCGATGGACATGATCGTGCCGGCCAGGCACGAACCGACGATCCACAGTGCACCCCGCAGATTTGGTGACATGGCCGGCCTAACCCCGGGCCCGGCCGGCCGGCGCCCGGCCGCGGCAAAGGCCTCTCCGGCCCGGCCGCTGGAAAAGGCCGGTTAAGATGTCAACCCTGTGGTGAATCATACCGTATGATGGCAGAGGCAGCGCCGGGAGGACAGGGAAAAATCCCGGCCTCAAAGGGTTTGGCAAGGCCCCGCCCGGGCCATAAGATGCCGGTCCAATCTGGAGGAAACAAACCGTGACCATCTGCATTGTCGGCGGCGGCATCATCGGCGCCGCCATCGCCTATTACCTGAGCCGGGCAAATAACCTGGGCCGCGCCAAGACCCCCGTCACCCTGCTGGAAGCCGCGCCTCTGGACCTGACCGCTACGGCGGGACCGCGCATCAATCCCCATGGCGCGACGGCCGGCTCCTTTGCCTGGATCAACGCGTCGTTTCATAACCCGGAACCCTATTTCCGCCTGCGGGCCCAGAGCATGGCCGACTATCACGACCTGCAGCGGGATTTGCACGGCGCGCTCCAGATCGACTGGCACGGCTGCCTGAACTGGGACCTGAACGACCGGGAGCTGGAGACCTTGGTAGCCGGTCACAGGGCCTGGGGCTATGACGTGCGCATCCTGGAGCGGGCGGAGATCCAAGCCATGGTGCCCCGCTTGCGCGAGGCCCCGGCCCGGGCCGCCTTTTCCGGCGGCGAGGGCGCCCTGGACCCGGCGGCCGCCACCACGGTGCTGTTGCAAGCGGCCCGGGACCATGGCGCGGTGATCCGGGACGGCGTGGAGGTTCTGGGCCTGACCACCAGCGGCGGCCGTGTGACCGGCCTGCGCACCGCCGCCGGCGCGGTCGCCGCGGACCAAGTGGTCCTGGCGGCGGGCATCAAGACCCCGGCCCTGGCCCGGCAAGTGGACGTCACCGTGCCCCTGAAGGAAGTACCCGGCCTACTGGCGGCGACGGAACCGGTGGCGCCCTGCTGCCGGCCCGTGCTGGAAAGCCCTCTGTTGCACATGAAGCAAATGGCGGGCGGCGAGATCGTGGTGGGCCGGGACTTCGGCGGTGGCCCGCTGACCAATGATCCGGCGGCCGAG
>JANQKX010000377.1 GCA_028280915.1 Kiloniellaceae bacterium | reverse complement strand
GGTGCAAGCTTTCAAGGCGGTGGGGTAGGGCCAGGTCTTTGGCAGCGACCTAAACCCCTTGAGCCCGGCGCTGGACTTTTGCGACGGCAGCCTCGCCCTGCCGCCCAGCGAGCATGAAGATTTCGGTGCGGCTCTGGTTGCTGCCTGCCAAGACCGGGGCATCGGCCTGGTGATCCCCACCCGGGATGGAGAGCTGCAAACCCTGGCCCGGATCAAGGAAGACTTGGCGGCCAATGGCGTGACGCTGGTCGTGTCGGGCACCGAGACCTTGCGCAACTGCCTGGATAAGCGGGCCTTTGCCGATTTCTGCCGCCGGCGGGGCTATCCCATCCCGCCGCTGGCGGACAAGGGCGCGTCGGTTGAATGCCCCTTGTTTGCCCGGCCGCGAACGGGCGCCGGGGCGCGGGGTGCCCGCCGGGTCGAGGGCCCGGTAGGTGCCGCGCGGCTTCTGAAAGATAACCGTTGGGTGGTACAGGAATGGATCGAGGCGCCCGAATACACCATCGACGTGATTTCCGATTTGACCGGCACCGCCCTGCAAGGCGTTGCGCGGCGGCGCGTCGTGGTGCGGGGCGGGGAATCCCAGATCAGCCGCGTGGAGCATCAGCCCGTCTTGGTGGACCTGGCCATGAAGCTGTGCGATGAGCTGGGCTGCGTGGGGCCATCGCTGGTACAGGCCTTTTTGTGTCCGACGCGCGGGCCGCTGTTGATCGAGGTGAACGCCCGCCTGGGCGGTGCCTCGATCCTGTCCATCAAGGCGGGACTGGAGACGCCGCGACGGCTTTTTCAACTGGCCCAGGGCGAGGCCGCTGAGGCGGCCGCGCCGCGAGAGATTGCTGTGGGGCTGACCTTGCGCCGTTATGGTGCCGACCTCATTGGATTGACGGATGAACGGTAAAAAAACAGGGACGCCTTATATCTCCATCGCGGGACGGGTCATCGGGCCCGGCGAGCCCCCTTATGTCATCGCCGAGCTGTCGGGCAATCACAAGGGCGATCTACAGCGCGCCCTGGCCCTTTTGGAGATGGTGAAAGAGGCCGGCGCGGACGCGGCCAAGCTGCAGACCTATACGGCGGACACCATCACCATTGACCATGACGGCCCGGAGTTCTTGATCACCGAGGGCCTGTGGGCGGGGCGGCGCCTTTATGAACTCTATCAAGAGGCCCATACGCCGTGGGACTGGCATGGGGCGCTGATGGAAAAGGGGCGGGAGCTGGGGCTGACTGTCTTTTCCTCGCCTTTTGATCCCACAGCCGTTGATTTCCTGGCCGGGCTGAATGTGCCGGCGTACAAGATCGCCTCTTTCGAGATCGTGGACTTGCCGCTCATTCGCCATGCGGCGCGCCAGGGCCGGCCGCTCATCATGTCATGTGGCATGGCCAGTCTGGACGAGATCGCCGAGGCCGTCGCCGCCGCCCGCGATGGGGGCTGCAAGTCGCCGGTCTTGCTGCATTGCGTGAGCGGTTATCCCAGTCCGCCGGCGGAGGCGAACCTAAGAACCCTTTCCCACTTGGCGGATGAGTTCGGCCTGCCGGTGGGGCTCTCCGACCACAGTCCCGGTGTTGGCGTGGCGGTGGCGGCGGTGGCGCTCGGTGCCTGTGTGGTGGAGAAACATGTCACCTTAAATCGCTCCGATGGCGGGCCGGACGCGGCTTTTTCTCTGGAGCCCCATGAGTTGCGGGACTTGGTGCGCTCCTGCCGGGCCGGCTGGGAGGCTTTGGGGGCGGTACGTTATGGCGTCAAGCCCAGCGAGGGACAGTCCCTCAAGCATCGCCGGTCTCTCTACGTGGTGGCGGACATGGCCGCCGGGGAGACTTTCACGGCGGAAAACCTGCGCTCCATCCGGCCAGCCGATGGACTGCCGCCCAAGCATCTTTCCGAAGTCCTGGGCCGCCGCGCCAAGGCGCCCATCCGGCGGGGCACGCCCCTGCGCTGGGACTTGTTGGCGGACTTATAAATCTAAAGCCTGGCTTAGGGCCGTTACCACCCGGTCTACGTCCCCGTCTTCCATACCGACAAAGAGGGGCAGGGAGAGCACCTGATCATAATAGCGTTCGGCGCCGGGCAGGGATATTGGTCCATTGCGCTCGGCATAAACGGGCTGGCGGTGCAGGGGGATGTAGTGGACCTGGCTGCCGACCCCCTGGTCGCGCAGCGCCTCCATCACCTGGGCGCGGTTGCGCTTGGCGGTGGCGAAATCGATCAGCACGGCGTAGAGATGCCAGGCGGCGGTGCAATCTGCCTGCCGCGCCACGGGGCTCACCAGAGGTGCAAGACGCGCAAGGGCCTGGTCGTAGAGCCGGACCAGCTGGCGCCGGCGGGCAACAAAGCGGGGCAGCTTGTCGAGCTGGCTGCGTGCCAGGGCACAATGCAGGTCGCTGGCCCGGTAGTTGAGACCCAACTCTTGGATCTCGTAGTACCAGGGCTGGTCCCGGCCGCTGGGGTCCTTGAGGGTGGCGGGATCCCGGCTTTGGCCATGGCTGCGCAGGGCGCGCAAACGGACCGCCAGGTCCCCGTCGTTGGTGGTGATGGCCCCCCCTTCGCCCATGGCGATGGTTTTCACCGGGTGAAAGGAAAAGCACGCCATTTGACTGTGGCGGCAGCCGCCGATGGGGAGCGCCTCGGCGCCGTAGGTGGTGCCCAGGGCATGGCAAGCGTCCTCCACCACCATGAAACCATGGTCTTGGGCCAGCGCGGCAAGCGCTCCGGGCGGCGCGCATTGGCCGTTGAGGTGAACCGGGGCCACGACGGTTTTTCCGTCCCGGGGATTGTCACCCAAGGCGGCCAATACATGCTCGGGCCGCATCAGGCCGGAGCGGGGGTCCACGTCGGCCAGGGTCACCTCGGCGCCCAGCAGGAGGGCGGTGGCGGCGGTGGCGCTGAAGGTCATGCTGGGCACGATGACCCGGTCGCCCGGCCCCAGGTCCAAGGCCATGTAGGACAGGTGCAAGGCGGCCGTGCCGCTGGAACAGGCAACCGCGTGTCCCACCTTCAGCCGGTCGGCGAGGGCGGCCTCAAAGGCGTCGACGGCCGGGCCGGTGGTGAGATAGTCGCTGTTGAGAACCTGAGTCACCGCGGCGATATCGTCCGCGTCCAAGAATTGCCGGCCGTAGGGCAGGAACTTCATGACACCAGTTGCGTGGTCTCCGATACCACCGGCGTTTCGGCCTCGCCGCCGTTGGTGATGACCCCTGTGCCGTTGGCGTTGTTGGGCCCGTCCTGGGGTGTTTGGGCCATGCTCAGCATGGCATGAAAGCCGCTTTCGCTGAGCCATTCCGTATTGCTGTCGCTGGCGTAACACAGGCCCTCGGGCACCACGGTGGCGCCTTGTTTCAAATAGGGGCGGCGGGACCAGAAGGCGAAGGCGGGCTCCACGATGTAGCGGTCGGGCAGCTCGATGGCATCGCGCCCGGCTTCCTCGGTGATCAGCACTTCGTGCAGCTTTTCGCCGGGGCGAATGCCGATGGTCTTCAAGGGAAGATTTGGCGCCATGGCGCGGGCCATGTCCGCCACCCGCATGGAGGGGATCTTAGGCACGAAAATTTCCCCGCCACGCATCATGGCCAGACTGGAGAGGACAAAATTGACCGCTTGCGGCAGGGTGATCCAAAACCGCGTCATGCGTTTGTCGGTGATCGGCAGGCTGTCGGCCCCCTGGGCGATGAGCTGCTGAAAATAGGGAATGACGCTGCCCCGGGAACAGGCCACGTTGCCGTAGCGCACCACGGAAAAGCGCACGTTCAGCGGGCCGGTCATGTTGTTGGCGGCCACGAAGATCTTATCGGCGGCCAACTTGCTGGCGCCGTAAAGATTGGTGGGATTGGCGGCCTTGTCCGTGGAGAGGGCGATGACCTGCTTGACCCCGGCCTGCAGGGCCGCCTCCACGATGTTCTGGGCGCCCACCACATTGGTCTTGATGCATTCGAAGGGGTTGTATTCGGCGGTGGAGATGTGCTTCAGGGCGGCGGCGTGCACCACGATGTCCACGTCCCGCATGGCCATCTCCAGGCGGTTGAGATCGCGCACATCGCCGATGAAAAACCGCAGGGCCTTGGAATCGAGCCCGCGCAGGCGCTGGGCCATCTCGTACTGCTTTTGCTCGTCGCGGGAAAAAACAATCAGCCGCTTGGGTTTCCAATTGGCCAGGACGTGATCGACGAAGGCCATGCCGAAAGAACCGGTGCCTCCGGTCACGAGGACTGATTTTTGATTGAGGTTGATGCTCGGCAGAGCAAAATCGCGAATGATCACCTGGCAGACCGCCTTTAAGAACCTGGGTCCGAGAATCATGCACTTTCCCGAAGTATCCCTTCGGTGTCAATGAAACTCGCGCGCCATGGCAGGGGGCGGTGGGCCTATCTAGCTGAAATGATTGAAAGCTGTTCAGCCTTGCAGCTCCTGGCGCACCTCATAGGCGTCGTTGGGCAAGATGTGCTGCCAGCCGAGTCGCCGTGTCACGTCCACAAACACCGGCGCGCGCATGTTCACGGTCATGGTGACCTGGCCGCCTTTGTTTTCAAAGCGGGCGATCAGCATCATGGCGCAGCTGGCCGGGGAAATGCCCAGGAAACGCTGGGCTTCCATGATGTCTTGCCAATCGATGATCCCGGCCGCGGGATCATAGCTGACCACCACGAAGGAAAGGTCGTCCGGTTCGATGGATTGCAGCAGGAAGACGTTATCGTCCTCGTGATTGGGCAGGTTGGTCAGGCCGAATTCCGAGTATTCCTTAAAACCGGGAATGCCCTTGGGGAAGTTGACCGTGTAGGCCCGGTCGAACTCGATACGGCCGAAACGGGTATCGATGGTGACCTTTTCCCCTGATTCGGCCGTTGCCGCCGCGGGCTGGCTCATGGGGGCTGCCTGCGGATCCGCAAAGGCGAAAAGCG
>JANQKX010000336.1 GCA_028280915.1 Kiloniellaceae bacterium | reverse complement strand
CGACGGGCGGATCTTTCAGCGCGAGGCCCGATTATAGGGAACGAATGGTTAAATTTTGCCTCATTCAAGAGGATGTTGGCGCCCAGTCACCCGTCCGATCCGCCCAGGGTCTCCGTATGACCGTCCACGGGGAGCGCTTGGCCGGAAATCTTGGCGCCCCGGTCGCTGCATATAAATTGGACCATTTCGGCAATGTCCTGGGCGTCCACGAAAGTGCGCATGGACACCTGCCGTACGTAGCTTTCGCGCACCTCTTCGGGCGATTTTCCTTGGCTTTCGGCGGCAGCGGCGATGACCCGATCGATCCGCGGCCCGTTGACCGAGCCCGGGCAAATGGCGTTGACCCGGATACCGAAGGGGCCCAGTTCCATGGCCAGGGTCTTGGTCAGCCCGATCACGCCCCACTTGGCCACCGCATAGGGGCTGCGGAAGGGAAAGCCGAAGATCCCGGCCGAGGAGGACAGGTTGACGATGGCGCCGCTGCCTTGGGCCTTCATGATGGGAACGGCGTGCTTGAGGCAAAAAAAGGCGCCGTTCAGGTTCACGTCCAGGCAGGTCTGCCAGTCCTGGATTTCCATGTCCTCGATGGGGGCGGTGGGGCCGGCCACGCCGGCGTTGTTCACCAAGACGTCCAAGCGGCCGCCGAAGCGGGCCAGGGCGTCGTCGAAGATGCGGGCCACGTCCTCGGGCCGGGTGACGTCGCCTAGCGTGCCGCGCAGGGCGCCGTCCCCTTCGTTGAGGGCCGCGATGGCCCCTTCGTTGATGTCGCACACATGAACATCCGCCCCCTCGCGGACAAAGGTCTCGGCAATGGCCCGGCCGATGCCGTCCGCACCGGCGGTGATGAGGACTTTCTGATTGCTGCTTGTCATCCCTGTCGCCTTTTCCCATCGGCCTGACCCGATGGTGTCTGTGATCCAAATCCGTTAGCAGGGGAAGAAGCGAGCCGTCGTCCCCACCAAGTTGGCGAGGACGTTTAACACGTTCGCCGTCACCCTGGCACGATTTAGAGCAATATCCATGAGAAAGGCAAATATCACGGCCAGGTATATGAGGAACCAATAGCCCGTGTAGCGGTCGTAAAGGATCGTGTAAAACCAGTTCTGCCCGAACAGATAGATGGCGGAGGCCGTGATTGTTGAGACAAAAAGCAAAAGGCCGGGCAAGAACAAATGGGCGATGGCCCGCTGTTTCAGAAAGGACAGGGAAAGCAAGGCAAGGTACATGGCGAAATTGGCGCCGAGAAAAATCCGCAAGTCCTTGCGAAGCTTGCCGACAATTTCCAGGTATTTGCCTTTTATGATGTGGTTCAGGTTCTGCCGCGCCATCGCCAGGCTTTGAATTTTTTCCAGATAGACTTTTTTTATGGTCCCGGCCCAGGCCTTTTCCCGCTTGCAGTCATAGCCGCACATCTTGGCCAGGGTGGCGGCGATCTTTTCGGGAAGTTTTTCCTTCATTTGTTGCCAAAGCTCTTGTTCCTCAAGGCCAAGCGTCCCGGCCAGTTTTTGGGTCCCCTTGGCCATGGATGAAAGGGCTTGCAGCTTAAGGGTTTCCGTAACCTCTTTTTCGATTTGGGCGGTTACAAAGGATCGGGCCGATTGCTCCAACGTCGCGGTGGATAAAAAGGTCAGCGCGAAGAGACCGCCAAAAAGCAGGACCCCCACAAGGCCGATGACCCTTAAAGTCGCTTTCATGCTTGCACCCGAAATCGCGGTTCTGCTGTTTTTCCAAAAGTAGAAAAGCTTGGTTGGGGGTAGCTTCTCTTGCGCGTATAGATTTTGCTACTTAAAGGAATTTTGCAATTGCAAAAAACGCCCTTTGTGGGCAAATTTGGCGCCGCTGCACAAAAGAGTGATCTGGCAAAAACGCGCTTTGCTGAAACGATTATTCTGGTATACCATATTAAAAATGCAAATCCTGTGGGAGGGTATGTGGCGGAAAAACCAGTGGTTTTGGTCGGGCGGAAACTGGCCCCGGCGGTTGAGGCGCGGCTCGAGCGCGACTATGCGCCCCGCTTGAATCCCGACGACCGGCTCTATGACAGTGATGAGTTGATTGCTTTGGCCGAGGGTGCCATGGCGATCCTGCCTTGCCACACGGAGCATCTCTCGGCGGCGGTGATCGCCCGCCTGCCTGAATCCGTTCGGGCCATCGTCAACTATTCGGTGGGGGTTGACCATGTGGACCTGGAAGCCGCCAAGGCCAAGGGTCTGGTGGTGACCAACACGCCCGACGTGCTGAGCGCCGCAACGGCGGAAATCGCCCTGCTTTTGATGCTGGGCGCGGCCCGCCGGGCCAGCGAGGGGGACCGGTTGGTGCGCGGTGGCGGCTGGCGGGATTGGAGCCCCAGTTTCATGGTGGGCACCCAGATGACGGGCAAGCGCCTGGGCATCGTGGGCATGGGCCGCGTCGGCCAATTGGTGGCCCGGCGGGCGCGGGCCTTCGAGATGGAAATCCACTACCACAACCGGCGGCCCCTGGCGCCCGAACAGGCGGGACATGCCACCTATCACGCCAGTTTGGAAGACCTTTTGCCCCATTGCGACTTTTTGTCCCTGCACTGCCCGGCGACGCCGGAGAGCCGGGGCCTGATGAACCGGGCGCGGCTTTCCCTGCTGCCCCCGGGCGCCATCCTGGTCAACACGGCGCGCGGCGCCGTCGTGGACGACGAGGCGCTGATCGACGCGGTGGAAAGCGGCCATCTGGCGGCGGTGGGTCTGGACGTTTTCAACAACGAGCCCGATATCAATCCAAAGTATCGGGAGCTGCAAAACGGGTTTTACCTGCCCCATATCGGCAGCGCGACCCGTGAAACCCGAATCGCCATGGGCAACCGGGCCTTGGACAATCTGGACGCCATCGTGCGCGGCGAGGTGCCGCGAGACCGGGTAGCCTAGCATGGTTTTTTTTGTATCTCACCCGTTAGATGGAAGAGGTAGGTGCCCATGAGCTGATGCAGTCGAACTTTCGTAACTTGTCGCTTTCCATGGCTTCGTGCTAGCGTTCCGCTCCGCAAGCTAAAACGAGAACTAACAATGCTAAAACGGGAGGTTTACCGTGGCAAAGAATGTGCAAAAAAGATCTCGTCGTAATTTCCTGAAAACCGGTGCCGTCGCCGCGGCCGGCGCAGCGGCCACGACCCTTGCCGCGCCCCACGTCGCCAAGGCGGCCGTTGTGTTGAAGGTGCAGGCTGCCTGGGGCGGCGGCATCTTCCTGGAGTTCGCCGAGGACTATGTGGACAAGGTGAACCGTTTGTCGGGCGGCGCCATGAAGGTGGATCTTCTGGGCGTCGGCGCCGTGGTCAAGACGGCGGAGATGCAAACTGCCGTTCACAAAGGCGTCCTGGATGGCGCCCATTTGGTGACAGCTTATTGGTATTCCAAGAGCCCCTCGGCTTCCCTGTTCGGCACCGGTCCCTGCTGGGGCTGGAACGCCAACCAGCTGCTGGGCTGGATCAAGTACGGCGGCGGCCAGGAGCTCTATTACGAACTGATGGACATGCTGCAGTTGGACATCGTCGGCTTCTTCAACAGCCCCATGCCGGCCCAGCCCTTTGGCTGGTTCAAGGAGGAAATGAAGGCCGTCGATCAAATGCGCGGCCTCAAGTACCGGACGGTGGGCTTGGCCGCGGACGTTCTGCAGGAAATGGGCATGTCCGTGGTGCAGCTGCCCGGCGGCGAAATTCAGCCCGCCATGAAGAGCGGCCTGATCGACGCGGCCGAATTCAACAATCCCACCTCCGATAAGGACTTCGGGATGCAGGACGTCTCGAAGCACTACCACCTGGCCTCGTTCCACCAAAGCCAGGAATGCTTCGAGATCATCTTCAACAAGACCCTGTTCAACAAACTGTCACCGGAACAGCAGGCGATCCTGGAAATCGCCTCCGAGGCGACCTCTGCGGACATGAGCTGGAAGTATCAGGACCGCTATTCCAACGACCTGGTGCGCTTGGAACGGGATCACGGCGTCAACGTCTACCGCACGCCGGACGCGATCATGCAAGCCCAGCTGGAAGCCTGGGATACGGTGATCGAGCGCTTCGTGGGTTCGGACGCGTTCTTCAAGCGGGTGGTCGAATCCCAGCGGGCTTGGGCCGAGCGCGTGGTGCGTTACGAACTGTTGAACGCGCCCAACTATCTCGGGGCCTACGAGCACTATTACGGGTCCCTGTAGTCCGGATCGGATTAAGCCGGATCGGGACCTTGGTGCCGACACATGGGAGGCCGGGGCGGGCACATGCGCCGCCCCGGCTTGCCGGCCGGGCTTTTTTGTCTATCATCATCAAAAGTTAAGACAGAGTCGGTGGGGGACCGATGACGCGCCTTCTCCATTTTATCGACAGTCTGAGTGCCTGGTCGGGTAAGGCCTTTGGCTGGTGTATTTTGATTTTGACCTTTTCCACCTGCTACGAGGTCTTTGTCCGATACGTCCTGAACGCGCCCACGGTGTGGGCTTTTGATATGAGCGTTCAGATGTACGGCGCCTTGTTCATGATGGCCGGGGCTTACGCTTTATCGCAAAACGCCCACGTGCGCGGCGACGTGCTCTACCGCTTGATGCCGATCCGGGTTCAGGCGGGGGTCGACCTGGTGCTTTATCTCATCTTTTTCATGCCCGGCGTCTTTGCCCTGACCTATTACGGTTACGGCTTCGCTGCGGATTCCTGGTTCTATAAGGAAGTGAGCTGGTCCAGCCCCTCGCGCATTCAAATTTATTTCTTCAAGACCTTGATCCCCATATCCGGCGCTTTCTTGCTGCTGCAAGGCCTGGCCGAGATCGTGCGGGCCATTCAGTGTTTGCGGGACGGGCGCTGGCCGCCGCGCCTGCATGATGTGCAGGAAACGGAGACCATGCTCATGCACGAGCGCGAAGACCTGGACGCCCGGGACCGTGAGATGGGGAGGGCGCAGAAATGACCGATCCGCAAATCGCCATCGTCATGCTGGGCCTGTTTATCATCCTGGTCCTCTTGGGTTTCCCCATCGCCTTTACCCTGATCGCCATGGGGCTGGGCTTCGGCTATTACGCCTATTACGACGAACTGCGGATGGCGACCATCTTCGACAACCGTATTTTCGATTTGATGGTGCAAAACACCTTTTCGGTCATGTCAAACGACGTCTTGGTGGCCGTGCCCCTGTTTTTATTCATGGGCTATGTGGTGGAACGGGCCAATATCGTGAACCGCCTGTTCTTTTCCTTGCAGCTGTCGGCGCGGCATTTGCCCGGTTCCATGGCCGTGGCCGCCCTGGCGACCTGTGCTATTTTCGCCACGGCGACGGGTATTATCGGCGCGGTGGTGACCTTGATGGGCATGCTGGCTTTCCCGGCCATGCTGAAG